>DASXIL010000607.1:0-9285 GCA_036497985.1 Candidatus Angelobacter sp.
GGCTCGCACCATCTTCGCTTCTACAATTCCGGTAATTTCCGCCGTTGCCCCGCCGAATCGGCCTTGTAACTTCTCCGCGCGGCGCGGCCCTGCAAGACATGCTCAACATTCTTGCCCGTCGCCATGAAAATGTGGGTATACAGATTTACCCGGCGCAGGTGCAGGGCGAGACCGCAGCGGCAGAAGTTGCGGCAGGCATCAAGCATTTCAACCGCGCCAAGACCGTGGACGTGATCATCATTGCGCGCGGTGGCGGATCCATTGAAGACCTGGCGGCGTTCAACGACGAAGCGCTGGCCCGCACCATTTTCGCTTCGACAATTCCGGTAATTTCTGCCGTTGGCCATGAGACTGATTTCACCATCGCCGACTTTGTCGCTGACCTGCGCGCGCCAACGCCATCCGCTGCCGCGGAGTTGGTGATTGAATCCAAGCATCGCCTGGCCGAGCACCTGGCGCATCTGCACCAGCGGCTGGGCCGCGCCACGCGCTATCGAATGCTCATGGCCCGCACCCGTTTACAGGAACTCTCGCAGCACGGCGCCTTCGCCCGTATACAGGACCTGATGGTACGTCGCTCGCAGCGTCTTGATGAGCTTACGTATCGCCTGGCGTCGAACTATCGCACGCTGCTGCATGACTACCATCGCCGGCTCGATATTGCCGCGGCGCGGGTACGGCACTTTGACTTTCGCCGTTCTCTGGCTGTAGTGCGCAGCCAACTCGACGCCGGCACTGAAAGCGTTGTCCACGCTTTCCAATGGTATCTGGCCGCACGGCGTTCGCAGGCGGAACGGCTAACAGCACAGCTCAACGCGCTCTCGCCGGTGAAAATTCTGGAACGTGGTTACGCGCTGGTCTTCGATGAAAGCGGCGTGCTGGTGAAGAATGTCTCGCAGCTTAAGGCAGGCTCAGAGATTTCCGCGCAGGTGGCACGAGGCAGGTTCACCGCGGAAGTGAAATCAACAGAGAACCAATAACCACAAAGGGCACAGAGAAACACAGGGAAAGCCGGTATGCGCCTCTGTGTTCTCTGTGTCCTCTGTGGTAAAAGGAAATAGCAGGAGTTAACTTGAGAAAACTCTTTGGCACGGATGGAATCCGCGGCGTTGCCGGCGAATATCCGCTGGATAAAAAAACCGTGTACGCAATTGGACGTGCCCTGGGCGATCACCTTCCCTCCGGGCCGCGGCGCGTGGTCGTGGGGCAGGATACGCGCGAATCGAGCGGATGGATAGCAGACGAGCTTGTCTGCGGGCTGCGCGACACCGGGGTCGATACCGCCAGCGCGGGCGTTGTTCCCACACCGGCCATCGCATACCTGACGCACACGCATGGCTTTTCCGCCGGCGTGGTCGTCTCTGCCTCGCACAATCCGTGGCGCGATAACGGCATCAAAGTGTTCGGCCCTGACGGCTTCAAGCTGCCGGATGGGATAGAACTGGAAATCGAAAGCGAAATTTTTTCTCTGCTCAATGAGGGAATCCCTCCAGGCACCGCCGAACCAGCAGGGCCTTCTCTTCCCGGTGATACGGTGCTGCGCTCAGATTATCTGAACTGGCTGGCGCGAACGATTGCAGGAGCAGAACGCCTGCACATTGTTGTGGACTGTGCCAACGGCGCAGCCAGCACGGTTGCTCCGGAAATCTTCAAGCGCTCAGGAGCACACACAGACTTTACGCATCGCACACCGGACGGTCGCAACATCAATGAGAACTGCGGCGCGCTGCACCCTGAGATTGTTGCGCGGGAAGTTCTGGCGCGGACCGCCGATCTGGGCATCTGTTTTGATGGCGATGCCGACCGCGCCCTTTTCTCCGACAGCAACGGCCACGTTGTGAACGGCGACGCCGTTATGCTTCTGCTGGCGCGCGACCTCAAGCAGCGCGGCGAACTGACCAATGACACGGTCGTCGCCACAACCATGTCCAACATGGGCCTGGAAGCGGCGCTGCGCGAATCCGGCATTAAGATGCTGCGCGCTCCCGTCGGCGATAAGTACGTGCTGGAAGAGATGCGGAAGACCGGCGCCGTGCTGGGCGGCGAACAGTCTGGCCACATCATTCTTTCCCGTGAAGCCACCACCGGTGACGGTCTGCTTACCGCCATCCGTGTGCTGGAAATTGTTGCTGCAAGCGGCCGCCCGCTGGCAGAGCTGGCTTCCGGCATGAAAGTTTTTCCCCAGACCATCAAGAATGTTCGCGTGAAAGAAAAGCGTCCTCTGGACCAGATGCCGCAAGTGATGTCAGTAATTCAAAACGCCGAGCGAGAGCTGAAAGGAAACGGTCGCGTAAACGTGCGCTATTCCGGCACGGAATCACTGGCCCGCGTGATGGTGGAAGCCGAGACGGAAGAGATCGTCCAAAGTATTGCCGGTCAGATTGCAGCGGCCCTTGAATCCGCCATAGGACTGGGTGTGCCTTCTGCCCATTGAACTGGTGCCCCCGAGCAAGAAGCGGCTGTCTCCGAAGGCCGTGATTATTGTTCTGATCGTGCTGGCGGCATTTGCGTTCGTCCCCATGCTGCGCTCTGCCCTTGGCGCGGGAGTGGGAATTGCCGCTGGCATAGTTTACGTTTTAGCCTATCTCTTCGCGGTCATCATGCTGCCGCTTATGTTTTTTGCGCTGATGCGGTTCGCCTACTCGGTCTTTCTCCGCCCCTACCTGCGCGCGTGGCACATCAATCGCATTCGCAATGCGCGTTATATGAAAGATGTGATTCGCAGGAGCCAGCGCAGGGGACCACAAAGATGATAACTACTTCACGTCGCGCCAGTTAGGTCCCACGCCCAGTTCCACCAGCAAGGGGACGCTCAGCTTGTGAACGCTTTCCATCTTTTCGCGCACCAACTCGCGCATCAGATCGATTTCATTTTCCGGCACTTCAAACAGCAGATCGTCATGCACCTGGAGCAGCATCCGCGACTTCAATTTGCGTGAGCGCAGCTCTTCATCAATCTGGATCATGGCCAGCTTGATCAGATCGGCGGCGGTGCCCTGCAGCGGCGTGTTCACGGCGGTGCGCTCGGCAAAACCACGCATGTTGGCGTTTTTGCTGTTGATGTCCGGGATGGGACGCGTGCGTCCAAACAGCGTTTTTACACTCTGCTCTTTGCGCGTTTCTTCCAGCGTGCGGTCAATGTAGCGTCGCACACCCGCATATTTTTCAAAGTAAGCGTCAATAAACTTCTTGGCCTCGCGCTGATCAATGCCGAGTTGCTGCGAGAGACCGAAGGCCGAAAGCCCATAGACGATCCCGAAGTTTACCGCCTTGGCTCGGCGGCGATGTTCAGCGTCAATCAGCATGGGCGGCACGCCGAAGACCTGCGAAGCGGTGAGGCGGTGAATGTCATCGCCATTGCGGAAAGCCTCCACCAGCAGCGGATCTTCAGAAAAGTGCGCCAGCAGCCGCAGCTCAATCTGCGAATAATCCGCCGAAAGCAGAGAGTAGCCGGGTTCAGCAATAAAAGCGGCGCGGATCTCACGGCCCAACTCCGTGCGGATAGGAATCTGCTGCAAGTTAGGATTTACCGAGGATATGCGTCCGGTATCGGTGACAGTCTGATTGAAGGTCGTATGCAATCGTCCTGTCGAAGGATCAATTAGTGCAGGCAAAGTCCCCGCATACGTACTTTTTAGCTTGAAAAGGTGTCGGTACTCCAACACCAACCGTGGCACTAAATGTTGTTCGGACAGCCCTTCAAGAACATCGACCGCCGTCGAAATCTTCTTGCCTTTACCGTACTTCACCGGAATCGGTAAGCCAAGCTTCTCAAAGAGTATTTTCCCGAGTTGCTTCGGCGAATTAATATTAAATTCCTCTCCCACCTTGTCGAAGATCTCGCGTGCCTTGAGGTTGCATTGTTTTTCAAGATCGACGGCTAGTTTAGCTAGCATCTTGCCATCGATCTTCACGCCTGCCTGCTCCATGCGCACCAATACCGGAGCCAGCGGCAGGTCGATCTCCTCATAAAGCCGCATCTGCCCGGCTGTCTCAACTTCTTTGCGCAGCACAGGAGCAATGCGACCAGTCACGTCCGCCGCTTCCGGCACAGCCAACGAGAGCTTGAGATTGAAGCTGCGCACGGCAATCTCTGCCAGAGAATGGTTCGTGTACGTGGGGTTGATGATGTAGGAATACAGCATGGGCTCGTCGCGGACCCCGGCAAGCTCCACGCCATGCGCTCCCAGTTGACGCAGCGCGGATTTATAGTCGTGTACGGCTTTGGGGATTTTGGGATCGCTGAGCAGCTTCTTCAGTTCGGCAGAAATTTCTTCATCGCCCAAAACCACAGTAAAAGCTTTGCCGGGTTCAGCGGAGAGGGCCAGCTTGAGCGGAGCAAGAGCATTGCTTTCCGGCGATGGCGGGCCATCAAAAAGCAAATTGCCGGATTTCTGGTCGCCTTCTTCAGGCTCTTCTTCTTCGATCTTTGGCGCGGCGGTAAATTCGAAGGCTATCGCCAGCGGGCCTTTTGCCTTGGCCAGCGCTTTCAGCTCCTTTAGCGATGTCAGTTCGCGATATTCAGTTTCGCGGACTTCCATTACCGGCACCAGCTCTTTGAGCAGCGTGGTGAATTCAAGTTCGCTGAAGAGCGAGCGCAGCGAGTCCGTGTCCGGCTCGCCGGCAATCATCTTGTCGAGATCCAGGGCAATGTCCACGTTCTGGTCAATGGTGACGAGCTGCTTGCTCCACAGAATGGTGTCTTTGTTATTCAGCAGCGACTCGCGATAGGTCTTGCGCTCCACTTCTTCGGCGTGGTCCAGCGCATTTTCAAGCGTTCCAAAGCGCTTAATGATTTCGACCGAGCCTTTGTCGCCGATGCCCGGCGCGCCGGGGATGTTATCAATGGAGTCGCCGCGCAGGGACATCACGTCAATCACCTGCTCCGGGCGCACGCCAAGGATTTCCTCAACCTTTGCAGAGTCGCAGATCAGATTATCTTTCGGCGGATTGAGCACACAGACTTTGTCATTCACCAGTTGCAGCATGTCCTTGTCACTGGAGACAACAAATACTCGATAGCCCTCGCCTGCGGCTTTGCGACCAAGCGTGCCAATCACGTCGTCAGCCTCGAAGCCCTGCGACTCGAGGATGGGAATGCGATAGGCCTCAAGAGCACGCCGTATATAAGGAACCTGCTGGACGAGATCGTGCGGCATCTCTTTGCGCTGTGCCTTGTAACCCAGGTATTCCACATCCTTGAACGTCTGCGTCTTGATATCGAACTTACGGACCGAGGTGACGGCCTTTGCCTGCTCATCGCGAAACGTGGGGCCGGCAACGTCGAACACCGCGGCCAGGTATTCCGGGTTGAAGTCCGCGCGAAGCTTGCGCAGCATGTTTACGAAAACGTAAGTCGCGGCGGTGGGCACGCCCTTTTTGGTTGACATGGGCCGTTGCCGCGCCATGGCGTGATAAGCGCGAAAGATGAAGGACATTGTGTCCATAAGAAAGACACGGCCCTTCTGTGCGGGTTTGGGATGAGTCGCCAAAAGATTAGTGGCCAATAGAAAATTCTATCAAAAACAGCGCGCGGAGGAAGTTTGCTAGAATCGCGTGCGTGACCGCACTCAACCAGACCCTTATCCAGAATTTCACTGGCAATTACCAGAATTCAGCCAGGACAATCCATGGGCTGGTCGATCCGCTCTCAGACGAGCAGATCTGGACCAAGCCTTATCCTTATGGAAACAGCATAGGCAATCTTATTCTGCACCTGACCGGCAACCTCAATAATTACTTTGGCGCCAAGATGGGCGGCACCGGTTATGTGCGTAACCGTCCGCTGGAGTTTGCCGAGACATCGCGCATTCCGAAAAATGAACTGCTGAAGCGCTTTGATGAGGCGATTGCCGTTGTGGCAGCGGTGCTGCTGAAGCAGTCAGAAAGCGATTGGGGCGCCACGTATTTAGCCAAGGGGATGGAAGAAATTGGCAATCGCTTCAGCGCTTTTCTTCATTGTGCGGGACATATTTACCACCACACCGGGCAGATCATCTATCTATGCAAGGAGCTGGAGCGGCAATACCGAGCATAGTTCGGGCGGCGAACTGCTCTCAGTCTTGCTCCAGCCGGCTCTGATTAAGATCAAGCTGCTCTACTTGCTGAATCGCAAAATCTCGTCGGCAATCTTTACTGCTTCCGCGGCAGCCTTCACATCGTGCACACGCACGACATGTGCGCCTTTCAGGACTGACGCTGTAGCAGCGGCCAGCGAGCCGTAAAGGCGCTGGTCAGACGGCGCATCTTTGCCATCGACTGCAAGTGTGCGCCCGATAAAAGACTTTCTTGAAGTCCCAACCAGAAGCGGAAAGCCAAGGTCCTGCAACTGGTCCAGACCGGCCAGCAGGGGATAGTTCTGCTCGAACTTCTTGCCAAAGCCGATACCCACGTCAAGCATGATGTGGCCTTTGGCGATGCCCTGCGCCACTGCAGCCTGTGCATAGTCGCGCAGCTCGGCTTTAACTTCCGCAACAATATCGGCTGAGGGCTCAAGGTTGCGCCACTCCTGCGGACGCCCGCGCGTATGCATCAGGATCACGCCACAATCCAATTCTTTTACCGTTGACGCCATCTGCTCGTCCCAGCGCATGGCACTCACGTCATTCACAATCTCGCATCCGGCATTCACGACGGCGCGCGCGACTTCGGCTTTGTAAGTGTCCACTGAGAGAATGGCGTCAGGCCGCTCGCGCAGCACGTCTTCAATCACCGGCAGAATGCGGCGCAACTCTTCCTGCGCGGGAATGCCGCTTTCCGCCACGGGAGTTCCCGGGCGCGTCGATTCCCCGCCCACGTCTAGCAGGTCAGCGCCATCGTCGAGCATTTTAAGCGCGTGGGCCACGGCGTGATCACGAGCCAAAAACTTTCCGCCATCGGAAAATGAATCTGGCGTGACGTTCAGGATGCCCATCACCAGCGTGCGGGGGCCGAGTTCCACGGTTCGCGTGCGCAAGCGCCATTGAAAGCCAGGTCTCTGCATGGCGGCGATTGTATAATTTCCGGCAATCCCATGCTGCATCGTTCAGCAAGAGCGCTGTGTGCGCTGACTCTGGTCGTGTCCCTTCAACTCTCCGCCGCCGGAGAAAAAAAGCCCGCGCCTAAAAAAGATTTAGGCAAAGATATAGCCGCCGTGCTGAGCCAGCCGCCGCTCAATCGCGCGCACTGGGGTGTTGATGTAGTCGATCTGGACACGGGTAAGGCGCTCTATTCGCAAAATTCCGACCAGCTTTTTCTTCCCGCTTCAAACGCCAAGCTTTTTACCACGGCTGCCGCGCTGGCCATTGCCGGGCCGGATTATCACTTTCATACTACCGTTGAAGCCGAAGGAAAAATTGACGACAACGGAAGGCTGCTGGGTGATTTGGTAATCGTGGGCCGAGGCGATCCAAATATTTCCGGACGTGTGCTGCCCTATGCGCTGAAGACCCAGCGTACGCCTCCGCATACTCAGATTCTGGAAGAAATGGCAGACCAGGTGGCGCGCAACGGCCTGAAGATCGTAGACGGCGACCTGATTGGCGACGATACGTTTTACGCGTTTGAGCGCTACGCCGAAGGCTGGGCGTGGGACGACCTGCAATGGATCGACGGCGCGCCGGTGTCAGCTCTCACGTTCAATGACAACGTGGTGTTCGTCAACGTTTTGCCGGGCGAGCATCCGGGAGATAAAGCGGTCGTCACGGTCGAGCCGGAGACCAATTACTACGAACTGGATAATCGCGTGGTGACTTCGTCGGCTGGAGTGACGAAGCGGGTCGGGATTCATCGCGATCCGGGATCGAAAAAGATCGTGCTCTGGGGATCTCTGCCACTGGGCGATGCCTGCATGAAAGAGCCGATGTCGATTGAAGATCCGGCGGAATTTGTAGCGCAGCTGTTTCGCACGATGCTGGAGCGACGCGGCATCACCATTCGCGGCAAAACGCGGGCGCGGCATGGAGAGGGAGCGCAGTTCTTCGATCAGCAGATTCCGCATGTACCGAGCGCAACGGCCGCAGGAACCTCAGCGTCTCCGGCCGCTAATCCTTCGATATCGCCAGCCATGCAACCGCAGGAGCCGCCTGATCTCAATCCACCGTCTTCCAACAAAGTTCTGGCCGAGCATTTTTCTGCGCCTCTACTGGAAGACATCCGTGTGATCAACAAGACCAGCGAGAACCTGCATGCCGAACTTGCGTTACGGCTAGCGGGCAAACTGCGTGGAAACGGCGGATCGTTTGAAGGCGGCATTGCCGCTGTGAAACAATTTCTCTTGCAGGCGGGACTTAAAGACGACGAGTTTACATTTCTCGATGGCTCCGGCCTTTCACGCCGGGACCTGGTCACGCCCGCGGCAACGGTGCAGTTGTTGATCTACGCAGCGCGCCAGCCGTGGGGACCGGCATTTGAAGAGTCGCTGGCAGTGAGCGGGGTAGATGGATCATTGTCCGACAGATTTCAGAAAACGTTGGCCGTGGGATTAGTCCACGCCAAAACGGGATCTCTGAGCCATGTGAACGCGCTTTCCGGCTATGGGCAAACGCAGGCAGGCAAGAGATTTGTGTTTTCAATTTTCTGCAACGACCACAATCAGCCCGCCAGCAAAGCGCTGGGCGCGATAGATGCCGTGGTGCGATTGCTGGTGGGCGCGGATGATTCACCGAAAAAGTGAATCGCGTCCATGGCGGGAAAACCTACCACAGAGGCACGGAGACACGGAGGAAGCCCAGGCATTCGGCAGTATCCGCCACACATTCAGGTCCCAAGCCCTATATATCTTCGTAAGCATCTTTCTGTGCCCAGACTTGATTTAAAATCCCGCGATGCCAAGTAAGCTGCCGCTCGCTGGAATCCGCGTGATTGATTTTGGCCGGTTCATTGCCGGGCCGTATTGCGCCATGCTGCTGGCGGACATGGGCGCGGACGTGATACGCGTTGACCGCCGCCACGGCAGCGAAGACCGCTACATTGCAGCGATCACTGAAAGCGGCGAGGGCGGCGGCTTTCTTTCGCTGAATCGCAACAAGCGCAACCTGACACTCGATACGTCCAAGCCCGAGTCGGTTGAAGTCATTCGGCGGCTGGTAAATGGCGCGGACGTAGTGGTGGCGAACCTTCCTAACAATGTGCTGAAGAGCATGCGGCTGGATTACGAGTCGCTGAAGGCCATCAAGCCGGACATTATTTTGGCCCGCATTTCGACTTTTGGCCCGGACGGTCCCTACGCGAACCGCGTTGGCATTGACACGGTGGCGCAAGCTATGTCCGGCGCCATGAGACTTACGGGTTTTGCCGGGACGCCGG
>DASXIL010000608.1:0-3667 GCA_036497985.1 Candidatus Angelobacter sp.
CAGCATCAGCAAGCCGCTTGGTAATCTGGTGAAAGGCGTTAACGCGCTGGAGCAAGGCGACTTCCAGTTCCCCCTCAGCGCTACAAGCAATGACGAGATCGGCGTGGTGACCGCGGCCTTCAATCATTTGCGGCAGAGCCTGCGCCAGGGTCAGGAAGAGCAGAAAACGCTGGAACAGCGCCTGCGGCAGGCGCACAAAATGGAAGCCGTGGGACGCCTGGCGGGCGGCGTCGCACATGACTTCAACAATCTCTTAACCATCATCCGCGGTAACGCGGACTTGCTCTCCGAACGCGTCGAAACCGACGCCAAGAAGAAAAACGTCGAACAAATACAAAAAGCATCCGAACGCGCGGTGGGCATGACCCGGCAACTGCTGGCGTTCAGCCGGATGCAGGTGCTGCAGCCAAAAGTGCTGGACCTTAACCTGATCATTTCCGAGATGGGCAAGATGCTGCCACGGTTGATTGGGGAGCACATCGAATACTCATTTGTTCCGCGGAACAATTTGTATTCGGTGCTGGCCGATCCCGGGCAGATCGAACAGGTATTGATGAACCTGGCGGTCAACGCTCGAGACGCCATGCCTAATGGCGGAACCCTGCAGGTTCGCACCCAGAATACGGAAGTGACGGCTGCTGAAGCCACGCGCAGGCCCTCCATGCAACCGGGAAGTTACGCGCAAATCTCCGTCACCGATTCCGGCCAGGGCATGAGCGAAGAGACCAAGACCCACATCTTCGAGCCGTTTTTTACCACCAAGGAACTCGGAAAAGGAACTGGGCTGGGACTGGCAACGGTGTACGGCATCGTAAAACAGAGCCGGGGATTTATCTGGGTGGAGAGCGAACCAGGCAAAGGATCGACATTTGAAATTTTTCTGCCCTGCACGCTGGCGGCGCCGGATCGCAAATCAGCCACCGAAACGGCGCCCGGTCAGCGGCGCGCCACGGAAACCGTGCTAATCGTTGAAGATGAACCCGGCGTGCGCGACCTGGCTCACCAATTCCTGAAGAATATAGGTTATAAAGTTTTGGAAGCGCGCGACGGAGCCGAAGCCCTCGAGATTTCCGGCCGCTTCGCGGGCCCAATTGACCTGCTGCTGACCGACATGGTGATGCCGAAAATGAGCGGGCTGGAAGTGGCCAAGGTGCTGCGCGCCGCAAGGCCGGCGATGAAAATTCTGATCATGAGCGGCTATTACGATTTTGAGCCGGGCGCAGGCGCCGCAGAGCGCTTTGCCTCAATAGCCAAGCCATTTTCGATGTCCTCGCTGGTGCAAAAGGTGGAAGCGGTGCTGCACAACAGCGCGGTGCCGGAAGCAACCTTGAAAAAGTAGGGCACGACTTCAAAAGTCACTCTTATTGAGCTCTGCTGTACTCCGGCAAATCAGGGTGCTTGCACAGATATGATGCCGGAAATGGTGCGGTTGCTATCCGTGCCGGCGACGAACATCGTTTGCGAATTCACGATGTACGGGGCGAAGTTCAGTGTCGCGCTCGGCGTCGAATTGAGCTTCAGGGAAAGTGCGTTGCGCGAACTGGAAGAGCTGTTGGTGCCGTCGCCACCAATGGTCAGACCGTTACCCGAAACTACGATATTCGGAAATACGCCTTGGTTGGAGCTGAATTCGCTGAAGTCCACCGCTCCGTTGACGTTATTGGAGCTGGCGCCGCTCAAGACGATCTGGCCGACAAAGTCTTCCTCGCCCGTCACCTGTGCGGAGCTATTGCTGCTGATGCCGGAGAAGTTCAGGCCGTAATTGCCCGCTAGACTGGTGTTGGTAAAGGGTCCAGCTGTCTGAAAAGCTAGGCTGCCATCGGCAACGCTGTTTTTGCTGACGTTCTGAATGACGCCGAAACTCGGCGAACCTAGATAAAAAATGTACTGGAAGACGCCGAGGTGCGAATCGGTGAAGGTCAACGTGCCGCGGCCAGTGCCGGCGTTCGTGGTATCGATGTTATAGGTGGCCGCAGAAAGCGTGCCGCTGGGGATCTTGGCGATCGTGCCGGTAAAGTTGGTATCGCCGACCACGCTGTTTAGGCCCCCATTGCCGTCAGCCGTGAAGCGTCCGATGGTTGTGATATCGCCGGTGGTGCCGCTGCCGCTGGCCAGGTAAACGAAATTGCCGCTGAAGGTACTGTTGGAACTGGGAACGCTGGACTGAGCAACGGCGTCGCCTACGGTCAGCGAGCCGGTCAGGCTGTTTTCCAGCAAATGAACACGGCCTGCGTCCACGATATAGAAGATGTAGTTGTAGGTGAGACCGTTCGCGACAAAAGTGATGTTGCCTTTGCCGAACGTCGCGCCGTTGGTGGCGTCCATCGCATAGTTTGCGCCACCGGCAAAGACCTGCGCTCCAGATAACATGGCCCCGTCATTCTCATCCAGCAGTCCACTGGAGAGCGAGCTGCTGCCGGTGGAAACGAACTGGCCGATGATGGAGTCGGGAGAGCCAGCAGAATCCAGGCCGCTGAAATCGAACACATAGGCTCCGCTCAGCCCCGCAGGGTTGAACAGATTTGTGTTCTGCATGGCGAACGTACCGCTGCCGGTCGCGATGCCGTCGGTTTCCACGATCAGCCCATTCGTGGGCGTAAGCATCGTAATGCTGAAGGTGAGCGTTCCCGTGCTGTTGGTGAGATTAATCACGCCACGGCCATCGGCCTGAACGCTGTACTGACTCGGAGTGAACGCCAACGTTCCCGCAGAGGTCAGGAAGATGGACACATCCTCCACGCCGTTGGTGATGTTTCCATTGCCATCAGCGATGAAGGAGCCAACGCGGCCAAAGAATTGCCCGCTCGGTCCGTTAAATCCGCTCATAGAAAAGGCGTATTGGCCTTTGAGACTGGCGTTGGAAAATCCGCCGACCGGTGGAGGCGGAGCGGGCGTTGAGCCACTGCCGCCGCATGCGGCCGCAAAGGCCGCAGCGAAAAGAGCGAGCGCCAGGAAGAGCCGGTTTCGCAAGTTCGGAGAATTCATCGCGGGCCTCCCTTCTGATCGGCCTGCGCATTTTTGCCGCGAGTGCCCGTGGGAGCCAGTGGCAATCCGTGCTCGGAGCGCACCGCGAGGACTTGCGTGCCCACCTGAACCAGGCGCGCCAGGAAGACCGCATTCTGTCCCGCGGCGTTCATCTGGCCAACGAAGCGAACATTCGCTCCCGTGCTGATGCTTAACTTCGCAGCATGCAGCAGGCGGGCATCACCAAGATGCACGTCCACATTTCCAGCTGAAGTTTGCAGCAATACGTGCGTGCCGATGGGGGCGGTCTGCGAATTCTCCGTATATTTCAGAATCGTGCCTTGCAAGGAAACGTCGTTGGCAATGTCGTAAGCTCCGGCAGCGGACTTTGCCGCCACCGTGCGCGCTCCCGGACGCTGCGCGAACGCGCCGCTTGCACAAAAAATGGTCAGGAGTACAGCGACAAATCTGCGCGATCCAAAACACGACTTCATGAATTCACCCCATAAGAGGCCCTGAGACGGCGCCTCGATCTGAACCCCGAGCCAGAAGTCGGAGCGGAAGGACTACACCAGCTTAGATGGCTAACACTCACCTTAAGGTTTCCAACCGGTACAGCGTGTGTCGGAAGAATAAGCCGTTCGTGTGTACAGCAGTTGGCCTTACGGACGTTTAGAACACTACAAACCGGAAAAGGTTTCAT
>DASXIL010000609.1:0-8312 GCA_036497985.1 Candidatus Angelobacter sp.
CGCGCTGGTCGGTTAAGTCGACGGTGGTCTGGTCCTGAAATGCCTTGATCTGTGCCGCCATTCCCGGAGGCAGAGACTGGGCAACCCCGGGCAGAATGGGTGCAATGGGAGATCCATCAACGGAAACGTTCAGCAGAGGAGAATTCTTTCCTTTAAAGCTGCGCACCACGTCCTTTAAAACCGCGGGATCGGTGGTGAAGTCTTGCAGGAGGCGAAGTTTGTCTCCGAGAAGATAGACGGCAATGGGCTCTTTCGCCGGCAGCGTGTCAAGAAACTTAATCATGGCCTGGCGCATTGAGGCCTGGTTCAAGCGGCTGGTATTGAGAGCGTCCATCAGGATGACGTTCAACGCGCGTCCGGGCGTAAAGTGTGGCAGATTATCGACAACGTTCATACCATTGGCAGGCGCTTGCGGCGGCGCCGTTGCCACGGAATCATCCGGATGCTGAAAGCTGAAGATACGCAGCTTCTGTTCTTTGCCATCTTCCAGAACGGTGAAATCTTCCTGCTTCAAATCAGTCACCGGCACACCCTTTGAATCGCGCGCCACCACATCCACCACCACCAGGCGCGACTTGACCTTAAGCACCGCTGAAGTCTCATAGGCAGGCTGCTGAGCCTGAGCGGTGGCAGGCGCATTTTTTGCATCCGACGGCTGAGCGGGCGCGCTTTGCTGGGCCAGGCAGGCCGAGGCCAATACCATGGTTGCCGCAAGGGACAAGATCTCTATTTTCCTGAACATGCATAGACTCCCAGGCCGGTTATGGAATCCTTCGCGGCCCGATTTGGGGTTTTGCCGGGGGTGGGCGAACGAATAGTAGCAACTTTCGGCGTACTTTTGTAGTTAATTAAATGGTTAGTTTTGTAAGCAATCCTTTAGACGGCGGCAGGTTCAAAAATAAATATCGAAAAACATGTCCCGGAAAGCCGGAAAAGAGTGCATATATAAGTAGAGGGAGAAATTCTCTTAGGCGAATTTGACGAGGGCCGACTGTAATTGACGAAACCGACGCGAGTTATCGGACACCGAAAATAAATATTCGAAAAAATGTCCCGGAAGGGCTGAAATTTCACACTAGTAAGTAGGAAGAGAGTTTGTCGCCGGGGGCAGAATGCTTCCGGCTTTAGTTTTTGACCCAGCTGCCGAAAGGCAGCTTTTTTGTTGGTGAATCGGCTCTTGGCTCTTAGCTTTTAGCTCACAAATCAAAGACTTAGAACCGTAGTTCTTCTGCTCGTCAGCCACCCAAACGCGGGTGGCTTTTTTATTTCTAAAAATCCCACATCGGAGAGCAAAAATGATGAACAAACAGGAAATCCTGAAGGCGATACGTGTGTGCGCGAAGAAACTGGGGCGTAATCCGAGCCTGCGCGAGTTGAGGCGCCTGGCCGGCGTCAACGAAACCGAGTTATACCGGAAACTGGGAAATCTGAAGAAAGCACTTACGGCGGCGGGGCTCAAGGCCAGCGGATCAGGCTTTTATTCCGCAAACTCAGAGCTGCTGCTGGATTGGGCCGCGGTGGTGCGGAAGCTGGGTAAGACGCCGACGACTGCCGCTTATGGCCGGGAGGGCCATTTCAGCGCGCAGCCATTCTTCGATCATTTTGGGAGCTGGAAAGGAGTGCCCGCTGTATTCCGCAAATTGGCCTCGGCGGAGAAGATAGAGAAGCAGTGGCAGGATGTGCTGAAGATCATTCAAACGCAGGAGGACCGGCTGAAGGTCTTAGGGAAAGGGCGCGGCAGGAGAAAGTGTCCGCTGCTGATGGACCGTCCGGTGTACGGCGAGCCATTGCTGCTGCCGGGGATGGCGCATGCTCCAGTGAACGAAACGGGAGTGATGTTTGCCTTTGGCGTGATGGCTCGGCGGCTGGGTTTTGTGGTGAAGCGGTGGCAGGTGGAGTTTCCTGATTGCCAGGCGGCGCGCGAGATGGCCAAAGACCAGTGGCAGGACGTGAATGTGGAATTGGAGATGTATAGCCGCAATTTTCTTATCCACGGGCACGATCCGAAGAAATGCGACGTTATTGTGTGCTGGATACATAACTGGCCGGAGTGTCCGGAGTGGATTGAGGTGGTGGAGTTGAGCAAGGAGGTGGAGAGGATGATGGGATCGCCGGAATCGCACGTGATCGCGCGCGATCGGAAGAGCTCACCGCGGAGACGCGGAGGATTGAGTTTTTGATTCGCGATTCTGTTGGCGCGCTCCGCTACGCTGCGCCCGAGCCTACGGCGTGCGGAAGTGATGTTTCGCCGATTCTGTCGCGGCCATAGATGGCCGCTCTTCCAGCACCGCGCCGAAGACGCGTCAAATTAAATTGTTGCTGCCACGGCGGCTGGGTGTGTGGTGAAGCGCTGGCAGGCGGAATTTTTCCAGACTGGGTGGTCGTGCGCGAAATGGCCAAAGGCCAGTGAACTCGTCGAACAGCAGAGAGGAGAAACGCCGAGATCAGGAAGAGTTCATTCGCGATCAGATTCTGACACCGCGCTTTCCAAGTTCCTCGCGGGACATCACCTTGATTCCATCCATATTCTTAAGGACAAAAATCTGGACCGTGTACCCGTCCGGGTGGGGCAAAAAATACTTGTGGCTTTTGTTTTTTACCTTCTCAATCTTTGCTTTACGCCCGCTGGTCGGGACGTCCCAACATATAACTTTGGGATACTGCGGCGGGATGTGTCCATGCGTCTTGTAGTTGTAAAAGTTGAGTTCCACTTCCACTACGGTCGCCCGCGAAGCCTCGCCCGCCTTTTCTTCCTGAAAATTGACCAGGAGGTCGGGGCCTTTGGCGGCACCGATGTAAGCGAGTGTCTGGAATGTCTCGAAAGGCAAAACGCCGAGAGCCTCGAGTTTCCAAAGCAGCGCGTTAACTTCCATTTCACTCTGCGGTTCGCGCAGTAATACCACCGGGGAGCTCCCTGGCCGGTCCAACACCACCCAAGTTTGTTCGGCCATTTCGATCTTTCGCTTCTCCTCCGCAATCACGCCGCCTTGAGCCTCGAATTTTTCAATTTCTGGCAAGCGCCTGAATCCACCCTCACCCAAATACAAATCCGAGGTCTCAAGACGCCGAAACAACTCGGCAGAGATTTTCTTCAACTCATTCGTCTTTTGATGATTCACCAGTGCGCTACGGGAAATGTTCATCACATCATGCACGTCATCGCACTCCAAGACCAAGCACGTTTTCTGTTTCCCTGGCCTGGCTTGGGGAATCGAGGTCGCGCCGTATTCTTCTAGATCAAGATCAAAATACGGTATCCCCTTTACGGATAGAATTAGGCCGGTGAAAGCGGGCTTGGCGAAGAGCGCAGAAGAGTATCCCGTATTGCTCCGCATATCTGCGCAAGAAGAAAAAGGCCAGCGGCTAAAGCCAGGGATCTTTAGAGCATCTTTCCGGCCCGGCTAAAGCCCGGGCCCTGATACGAACCAACGCACCCCTACTGCTGCACGCCTACCGCAGGCTTTTCTGCCGGAGTGCTGCTGACGGTGCTAGCACGCTGCGCGAAGAAGTTGTGGTCATACAGGCCGCGGTAAAACTTGCCGCTGATTTCGGCGGCCTTGGGGCCGTAGGTCGGACGGCCACCCTGGAGAAAGACCACGGTGACGATGTGTCCGTACTGCGTGTCTGCATAAGAAGCAAACCAGCCGAAGCGGGTGCCGTCTTTGGAGCAAGTGCCGGTCTTGCCCAGGACCTGTTCTTCACTAAAGTTCAGGCGCAGGCTGCGGGCGGTGCCATACTGCACGGCGCCGGTCATGCCTGCAGCAATTTCAGGAACGAGAGGGCCGATATCAAGCTGGCGCTTTACGCGCGGCTCAAAGCCGATGACCTGATCGACCGACGTGGGATGCTGGAGGTAGTAAAGCGTGCCTCCGTTGGCGACGGCTGAGACCAGAGCGCCGAGTTGCAGCGGCGTCATGGAAATGCTTTCACCGAAAGAGCACATCTTGCCGACGCCGCCAAGACTGGCGTCGAGCTCATGCGTGGGGAATGTGCCGAGGTGCTCGCCTTCAATACCATAACCGGCAAGCTCACCGAGTCCAAACTGGTGCGCGTAATAGCTGACCTTGGGAAATCCGAGACGGCGTCCGACGGCCTCAAAATAAGCGTTGTTGGAATGCGCCAGAGCCTGCGTAAGACTCATGTGCGCGCGTCCGCCCAGCGCGATAGATTCCTCGCGGGTGATGACTTTTTCACTGAGGCCGGCCAGAGCCACGGCAACCTTGATGGTAGAGCAGGGCTGCGCGCCTTCACTGAGCGCCAGCTTCTGATTGACCATGGCAAGAATGCGTCCGCTGGTGGGATCAATGGCGACGACGGTGCCATTCATGTTGCCCAAGGCGTCAATAGCGGCCTGGCGCACAACGGGATCTTCACCTTCAACGATGTCGCCGTCGGTATTGCCGTCAGAAAATGAGTTGCCGGTGAACTGCTCAACCCAGCGATGGCGAGGGCGACGCCGATGGAAGCTGACAGTCTTTAGCGTCGCGCCAGTGGCGGATGCTTTTGCGCCGGTTGCTCTTGCCGTGGTGGAGCGAGCGGCGGCGGACCGTGCTGCTACACGTCTTCTAGCAGCGCGCTTGTGGCGGAGCCGCGCCATACGCTTTTGCGCGCGAGCGTTTTCAGTTACCTGTCCGCTGACCTTGGATTTGGTGGTACTGCTGCTTGAGCTGCGCGCGAACGACGCGCTGGACAGAACGAGACTGCAAACGAAGAAGACGAGGAGCCGAAGACGAAATGTCATGAAATCACTGCCACCTGGATACCCTGGAAATTCTTTGTCGCCGCCTGCTTTCCGCTGATCAGGCGAGTGAATCGCCGGCCAGAAACATTGAGGGTCAAGCCAAAGCGACCAATGCGGAAATCATAACCCTTATCGCGATGGTAAGTGAAATTTTCCGTCGCGTGCAACCGTAAATTCTCCTAGTACCGAAGTAAGTACCTTTCTTCTGTATAAAAAGATGCAGCTGCTCACGCCGGAGTGGCTGCATGCTGGTTGTTTTTGTTGGCCAGCAGCTGAAGACCAAAAAGTCCTTGCCAGTATTAACCCTAAGTTCCTGCTGTTGGTTCTGCCTTAAAGCTTCATTAATGTTGCTAATTCTGTGGCCGTCAACCAGAAGCTGACGGCGAACAAGGTTGGTTGGAAGATCGGGACGCTGCGTTTCACGTCAGCGGTAAACGGTTGCACTTGCAGGAAGTTGCGACCGGCAGAACGGTAAATGCTCTGCCGGTCGCAACCCGCTAGTTGATCTCTCCGCGCTTGCGGATAAACGCCGGAACATCCAGGTCATCCTGCTCGACAGCCGCCCTGATCGATTCAGTCATGGTGGCCAGGTTTGGGCTTTCGCGCGTGGGAGCCATCACACGCGTTGGAGCACCGGATTGGGCTGTAGCCGCGTGGGTCGAGACCTGGGAACCATGAGGAACATGGGGTATATGCGTGGCGTTCACCACTCGCGGAACTGCGGCCGGCTGCTGCACCTGATAAGCCGAAGCAGTGCGAGCCGTGGAGATCGCCGCTTGAGCGGCGTTCACGGTACGGTCTTTGCGCGCAGGCACGTCGTTCTTAAATCCCGTGGCAATCACCGTGATTTTTAAATCGTCCTTCATTTTTTCATCTTGTACCGCGCCAAAAATGATATTGGCATCTTCATGCGCGGCTGACTGAATAATGGTGGAAGCCTCATTCACCTCCGCCAGCTTTAGGGACGACGAGCCGGTAATGTTGATCAGGATTCCCCGCGCTCCGTCGATGGCGCCGGCTTCCAGCAGCGGAGACGAAATCGCCGCCTGCGCCGCATCGGTTGCGCGACGCTCGCCCTTGGCGATGGCCGTTCCCATCACGGCATAGCCCATGCCGGCCATGATGGTTTTCACGTCGGCAAAATCGCGATTGATGATGCCGGGAATGGTGATGATGTCAGAAATTCCCTGCACTGCCTGCCGCAGGATATCGTCGGCGATGCGGAACGACTCAAAGAAGCCGGCGTTTTGCGCCACCGCCAACAGCTTTTCATTCGGAATCACAATCGTGGTATCGATGCTGTCAATCAGTTCAGCCAAGCCGCGTTCCGCCTGCGCCATGCGTCGACGGCCTTCAAACGCAAACGGCTTGGTCACCACCGCCACGGTCAGCGCGCCCATCTCACTTGCCAGCGACGCAATGATCGGCGCAGCGCCTGTCCCGGTGCCGCCGCCAAGACCGGTCGTGACGAACACCATGTCCGCGCCTTCCAGCGCTTCAATAATCTTGTCCGCATCTTCCAGCGCGCCGCGACGTCCCATTTCCGGGTTGGCGCCCGCGCCCAGGCCGTTGGTAAGCTTGGTGCCCAACTGGATCTTTACCGGCGCGCGCGACATCTGCAGCGCCTGCAAATCGGTATTGGCCACCACAAATTCCACGCCTTCAACTCCGGCGCAGATCATCCGGTTCACCGCGTTGCCGCCTCCGCCGCCCACGCCGATCACCTTGATCTTCGCGTTGGTACGCGGGTCTTCATTGAATTGGATTCTTACTTCTCCGTCCGCTCTTTTTTGCTGATCGCTCATACATCACACTCCTGATCCGTTTGGTCCCGTGTCGCTGTTCTGCATTAAGAGTTTGCGCTCCACGCTGCTTCTTGAAGCGCCCTGCTTCCCCGTCACCGCAACTTTTTTGCGCTACGCACCCAACTTTGCCAGCAGCGCGCGCAGCTTGTGGCCGAATCCCTGTTCCGGATTCATCTTTGCCATCGTCGTCCGATGCGCATACATTGCCAGACCGACTGCTGTAGCGAACTCCGGCTCGCTCAATTGCGAAGGCATATCGGCAATCGGAGGCTCCGGAACCGCCAGCCGGATTGGCCGGTCCAAAACCTTCTGACAGACTTCCGCCAATCCCGTCATGCGCGATCCGCCGCCCGCGAGCACCACGCCCGCAGGACAAAGCTCCATCACTCCCGCCTGCTTCAGGTGGTCACGCATCAGCTCGCACAGCTCCTGCGCGCGGGGTTCGAGTATTTCCGCCAGAAACCGTTGCGGCATCAGCCGCGACGGCCTGTCTCCCACGGCTGGCACTTCAATCTCATTGCCTTCTGCCACCTGGCTGCTGATGGTGTGGCCAAACTGCTTCTTGATTTTCTCTGCCGAAACCAGCGGCGTTCTCAGACCAACCGCTACGTCATTCGTAAAGTGGTCTCCCCCGACAGGCACAACGCCCGTATGCGCCACCATGCCATCGGAATAAACAATCATGTCCGTCGATCCTGCGCCGATATCGGCAAGGCAAACGCCCAGCTCTTTCTCGTCGGCGCGCAAAGTGCTGTCAGCGGACATCAGCGCTTCATAGACCATGTTGTCCACGTGCAAGCCCGCGCGGTTCGCCGCCGTTACAACGTTCTGCGTCGCGCTGGCGGAAGCCGTCACCATGTGCAGATTCACTTCCAGCCTGCGGCCCATCATCCCCGCCGGATCGCGCACGCCTGTTTGGTCGTCCAGAATGAATTCCTGCGGCAGCAGGTGCAACACTTCGCGATCATCGGGCAGCGTGACCGACCGCGCTTTTTCCACTGCGGTGCGAATGTCTTCGCGTGTCACGTCTCTCGGGCGCGATCCCAGCGTTACACCGCCGCGGCTGGTCACTCCTTTAATATGTGAGCCTGCCACGGAAATCACGGCGTTCCCCACCTGGCATCCGGCAAGCTTCTCCGCTTCTTCCACCGCTTTATGAATACTCTGCACCGCTTTATCCAGCTCAACGATGACACCTTTGCGCGACCCCCGGCTTTCCGCCATGCCGTGCCCGCGATACTTGAGCCCTGCATCCGTGGCCTCGCAGATCAGCGCGACTGTCTTCGCGCTGCCCACGTCCAGCACCGTAATCATGTTTGAAGGATGTTTGCCGTTACTGCCCATAATTGCGTCCTTATTTAAAGCTGCTCGCTGCTAGCTTCTAGCTGCTGGCTCTTGGCTTTTGACCATTAGCCATTGGCCCTTGGCTTAACTACCTTTGCGCTCTCTGCGTCCTTTGCGGTAAATTCTTCTTCGCTTTCACGATCTTCGGTTTTGCCGCCTTCGCCGCCGGTTTCGCACTGACTGGCTTCAACACTGGCTTTACTGAAGGCACATCCGCCACGGTTTTCTCCGTGTCTCCGTGTCTCCGTGGTGGATTTGCCTCCGCCGGCTTGTCTGGGTTCACAATCACCTGTCCTTCATACCGCAGGTCCACTGACTGCACGTTTTGGAACTGCTGCCGCCATTCCGCAATGTGGCTCACATAAAGCTTGTAGCGGGGCAGAAAGTCCTGCGCGCCCAAATGGACGACCATGGTCCCGCCC
>DASXIL010000610.1:0-12913 GCA_036497985.1 Candidatus Angelobacter sp.
GGCCTACTGGCGATAAAAGAGAATGCTGCATCCTCGCTATAAAGCGGTAAGATCAACCAATGAAATTGCGGACGAGAAACGGAACGCAGGAAAAGCTCTGCTCATCCTGCAAGACTTGGAAGCCCCTGAGTGATTTTTCGCCGGGAGGTAAAAGTCATCAGGGTTCAGAGGGTGGAGTGCACTGCGAATGCAAGGCTTGCAATGCGAAGCGGCATAGAGACCGCCGATTAGCCGCTAAGGCCTGAACGACCTCCACTTTCGGATTGAACAACCTCTTTCATCATCCGGCCTTCCGGTCCTTCGGCAAAATCTTTCTTCTTTTCCGCGCCTCTGCGGTGAACCCGCCTTCACCCCAACCTCTTCACCAGCCCCTTCAGCTCAATCACCGGCAGCGGACACTCCGGCCAATTGTGCGACCAACACACAATGATGTCGAAGGTGAACCACAGCCCGCGCTTGATGTTTTTACTTGCAAGGACTCTCTCGATCCGCGTTCTTCTTTCATGCACAAAAAACTTGGCGCCATAGCTCTGTTATTGGCACTGGTAACCGCCTCGTTTGCGATTCAGTCAAAACCGGCAGCGCCGGATTGTGTCCTTTCTGACGATGATTACAACGTCTTTTCTGCCGTAATCAATGATTTGGGTCGTCCCGAAGACCCTGAAGAAGCCTGGAAGGGAAAGGAAATACTTGTATCTGATTTAACAGTGGAAGCAGAACATCTCGAGAGCAAATGGGGTCCATGGGGATTTCGCTCGAACTCAAATGCCGCTCCCGCCAAAGAGACTGAGGCCGCATTTAAATCACGAGCTCTCGATCTTTGTCATATCGAACCAAAGCTTCACACGGTGGACCCTCATAAGCTTGTCGACCATGGCAAATTGGAACAAATGTTCAAAAAGGGTGGTTGGGACGAGTTTTATCGGACGTATCCGAATGCTGGCGGCTTTTGGGATTTCTCACACCCGGGCTACAACAAAGCACAAAATGAAGCAGTGCTTTATGTTGGCCATTATTGCGGTGGCTTATGCGGGACTGGGCACCTCTTCTTCTTGGTGAAGGATGGTGGTCAATGGAGAGTCAAGAATCGACTGATGCTCTGGATTTCATAGGCCGGAGGGCGCGCGCACGCCGAGACCTTGCTAATTGCTATTTGCCAATTGCTAATTGCTGTTATCACCCCAGTCTCTTCACCAACTCCTTCAGCTCAATCACAGGCAACGGACACTCCGGCCAATTGTGCGACCAGCACACAATAATGTCCGCTTTGCTCGCATCGTGAAAATGCTTCAGAAAATTCCTGCTCTCATACTCAAACTCAATCCACACCCGCTGCCAGCGTTCCAGGCCAACCTGCCGCAACGCCTGGCAATCCGGATACTCCGTCCGGATCAGCTCCACCACAAATCCCAGGTCTTTCGCCAGCAGCGCAAACAGAAACAGCACGCCCTGCTCATTGGTCGGGCCGCAGGACATGTGCATCGTTGTCAGCGGAGGCCCATACACCGGACGGTCCGGCAGCTCATACGCGCCGCACGCCTTCAAGTCCACCGGCCTCTCCAGCATCCATGCTGACTCCGGTTCGCCCTTGTAATGTTCTCGAATGATGTTCATGACGTCCGCATACTCGACATCCAGTTTCTGCTGCCGCGCATATTCATGCATACCTCGCGGCATCTGCGCCCACCTCTTGAACCGCCCCGTCAAAGGACGCACGCTGTACTTGCTCTGGTGCTCATATTCCGTCATGGTTGGGAGTTTCTTCATCTTGCGCACGATCGACGCCCAGTCCCGGAACAACTCGTCCATCGCCACCTCGAATCCCGAGCCCAGGCAGTTCAACCCGCTCTCCTGCAGCGCCAGCGTATAAGTTCCGACGTACTTCCGGATCGCGCCCATCTTGATGGCCGGGAAGGCGCTTGTAAACTCTGAGAATTTCGGCGGGCGTCCCAGCTTCTCGGCGGATTCCTTGATGGCGGCAATGATTTCCTCTTTGGCGATGGTCTTATTGGCGATGTTCTTGTTTTCGTTCGGCATGTTTTTGTCTCCAAATAAAAAAGCCACCCCTCCGGGTGGCTGGTTGTGTTGTGAATTTGTGGAACGGAAAATCGATGGTGGAGCGCGGCCTTCATGGCCCGGGACAGAAAGAGCCGAGGATGAAAGTTTTGGCTGTTTGGATCAAGCCAAGAGCCTACAGCCAACAGCCCTCTCTTTACTTACTAGTGTCAAAAACTCGACCCTCCGGGACACTTTTTCCCAACTTTATTTTTGCCGCCTCCCGTAACCAGTCCATCCCATTGCGATCAAAGCGTTTCCAGGCCGCCTGCATCGCCTTCCGTGACTCTTCGTCCGGCAGTAGCCCCATGGCCTGCTCGCGGCTCACCCCGGCAAGTCGACACCTGAGCACCTTCATCTCCCATTCATCCAGCCCGGCCGCTGCTGCCCACTTGTTCCAGTCCGGCCTTACCGAAGGGCGCGCCTCCAGATCAAGGCCTTCAAAGCTGTCATTCATTTCGCGGACTGTGGCTTTCCATTCTTCAGAAGGCGGCGTCACAATCACAAGTTCCCGTGGCATTTCAGAAGCCAGCCAATCGCGATAACTGTCATGTTCATCAAAGGGATCGTCCGAATCCCGCCCACCTGCCGCCCCGGCCCGCCAGATCCCGTCTTCGCCTTTGGCCGCGTCGCGGCTGTCGTAGTGGTGGCCAAGGTATTCCAATGCTTCCTCGCCCGATATTTTTGCACCATCACTCCTGCTGCTGCCCACAGGGACCAGGTTCCCGCTATCTTCCTTCACCAGCCCCATCTTCAACGCTTCCCGCTTGGCGACGGTCTTTATATAGGTCTTCGGGTTCTTCGCGGTGCGCCATCTTCCCTGCCGGACGGCCTCGCGGATGGCCAGAAAGTATTGCGGCCCCAGGCGCAGCTCCTGCATGATCCACACCCACACCGCGCTCGACTGCTCCACGCTGAGCTTTGCCGCCGTTTCCAGGGCGCCCAGCCATTCCACCTTATTTGAAGACGATCGACCCATATTCCCTCACCGGACAGCAGGGAAAAAGTGTATCGCTATTGGCGAACAAAAACAATCATAATGTTCTATTTATATTCGCTATCTTGCACGGCTGAAAATTATTACTTTGGCTTGCGGGTCATTTTGGCGGCCATGCTTACAAAAGTCTCCTCCGCGTGGTCGAATATTGCCTCATCCGGGCCGATCAGTTCCATCTTGTAGCCCATGGTTTTTTCAACCCCTTCACTGGTTCGAAATGAAAGCTTGAAAGCCAGTACCTTGCCTTCGACATGCGGAGACAGTATGGGCGAGCCAAAGTTGCCCGTCGGCTGCCATTTGCCTTTTCCCTGGCGCGCTCTACTGTAAAACATCGTTTTTCCGCTAATCTCTCCGTTAACATCTGTGATGGTAAACACCAGATCGGCAACAACGCGAGGCCTCTCTGACTGTACAACCTGCACTCCTTCCCATCGTCCGTTGAAGTTGGCCATGGGCTGAGGCTTCGTTGGCTCTTGCTTGGTGCGGGGGGCCGCCGATGCCGATCCATTTTGAACTGCGAATGCGCACGTCAAACAAAGCACGATTACAGCAATAATCCTGGCGCTTTTCATGCTCAGAACGATACACGAATCCGGCCCGAATCGCTCCCCGATACTCGCGTCTTGTTACAATGTCCCCATGCCTCGTATGGTCAAATGCGCAAAGCTTGGACGCGAACTCCCCGGCCTGGATGAACCCCCTTTCGACACCGAACTGGGGCAGAAGATCTATGAAAACGTGAGCGCCGAGGCATGGAAGATGTGGGCCGAGCACTCCAAGATGCTGCTCAATGAATATCGCCTGCAACCGTGGAAGCCTGAAGCACAGCAATTCCTGGTGGAGCAGATGCAGCAATATTTCTTTGGCGCGGGAGCGCAGCTGCCTAAAGAATTTGTCCCGCCGCCCAAGTAGGGCCGGTTTGGCAAATTAAAAAAGGCAGATTTGCTCTGCCCTTGTCGGTTCCGAAATCAGAGGCTATTGCAAGATAATCACCGGATTCATCTCATCGTCACAGCAACTTGACGAATAAGTGTATGTGCCCGCAGTAGCCGTGGGCAAAATGCCGCAGGTCTTGGTGCCGTTTACCCCATTGGCCTTGGCCGGAACGACAAATGAGTTGCCACAATCCACCAGCCCTCCCAACCCGGTGATGGTGCATGAATGGGGTCGATGGTTGGTAAAGGTGAGAGTGGTGGAACCGGCGCTGGCAGTAGCGCCGGCGCATAAATCAAATGTTGGGTTGGCTGTCATAGTTCTATGTTCTTTATGTTCTTTATGTTCTTTATGTGGCTTCATCTTAGGTCTCCTTATATTTTTGGCACATGTTTGGCCCGAAAACGGGCCACCTATGGTTCTACGCAATATTTAATTTTCTGGGTTCGGCCTGAGAAATCGATTGTTGACGCTAAGCGGTTTCAATCCTGCTTCCCCTGCACTAATGCCTGGTAACGAGGGTTGCCGTGAAGGTTGTCCAGATCGGGGGATTCACGCACCGTGGTAAGTGGGTAACCGGCTTGCAGCGCCTTGGCCAGCCATTCCAGCGCCGTTCCGGTCTCTCCCAAACGGTTGTAAACCAGCGCTGCATCGAAAAGTATTTCCTTGTCTGTCTTGCCATAGGCTAGCGCTTGGTCCAGATACTTCAACGCTGGGGCGCGATCTCCCAGCACTACGTGGGAGGTGGCAAGGTTAATAAGCACCTCTGGATCACGAGGATTGACCTTAAGCGCTTCTTCGCCCAGTGCAATGCCCTTGCGGTAAGCTTGGTCTGCTTCCTGACGGTTACCCGCGAAGTATTGTGCGTTGCCAAGATTTCCCAAAATCTTGTAATCGCTATTATTGATGCGAGTCGCTTCTGTGTATGCGCCGGCTGCTTCCGAATACCGCCGCAGATGGAAGTAAGCCGATCCCAGATTTGAGTAGGTTGCGCCGGTGGTGCGAATCCGCAAGGATTCGTTGAGGGATCTAATTGCATCTTCGTACTTGCCATCGGCTAGATACACAGCGCCAAGGTTGGCATAACCTCGAAAGCTATCCGGCGTGAGCTGAACCACTTTCTGGAACATGGCAGCGCATTTGTCATACTGCGCCTGACGAAAATAAAAACTACCCAGCAGGTTGTAGCCTTTCCAATATCTGGGACGCAGGTTAATCACCTGCTGATAGGTCTTCTCCGCTTCATTGAGCTTGCCCAGGCGCTCATAAGCCGACGCCATACCGGTGTAAGCTCCGTCGCTGCTAGGGTCGAGCTGGATGGCGCGCGTGAACTCATCCACGGCTTTCTCATAGTTGCCTGCGCCGTTTTCCAGCACTCCAAGGCAAACGTGCCCTGAAGCGCCGGCATTGCCCAGTTCAACCGCCTTGGAGCACGCCTGCCGCGCTTTGGGAATGAACTTCTTGTCCTTGCCCGACTCATATTTTGACCAGTATGCGGTCCCCAGGTCTGCCTCAGCCAGCCCATAATTCGGATCAAGTTCCAGCGCGCGGGTAAACAGCGTTATCGCGCTATCCATGCTTTCCGGACCTTTTTCCAGATAGCCGCGGCCCTGCAGAAAATAGTTATAGGCATCTGGTATGCCGGTTCCGTGCGATGCCAGTTCACGCCGCTCTTCCGGCCGCAATTCCAGTCCCAGCGCGGTAGCCACGCCGCCGGACACCTGGTCCTCCAAAGCAAACGGATCGCTGATGGGAACATCCATGGTGTTGCCGCCGAGCGTGCGCCCGGTTTTTGCATCGGCAAGCGTATATGCCACGCGCACCAGATCAGCCGAGCGCTGCAGGTTGATCTGCAACCCCAGTGTGGCGCCGAATTCCTGACGCGCTTCTTCCATCTTGGTCACGTGACGTGCGCTCAGCTCGCTGGAAGAAACCACCTGCAAAGAGTGATCAATGCCCAGCCGACTCATTTTTGCGGTAAGCGTTTCACCAAGTCCGTTGCCCAGCGCGGCTAGTTGCGGATCGGCACCGGCGGTATTTACGGGCAGCACAGCAAGTGTTTGCAATGTCTGCGGACCAGCGATTCCAAACGTCGATTTCCCCGCTGACGCGCCCGCTCCCAGCCATCTTGCAATTGTGTGACGAAGAGGAATTGCCGCAAGCAACAGCAGAAGCGCCGCTCCGCCGATCAACAGCGTTCGCGTACCGATCCTGGGCTTGGTTTTACCTCTGGCGCCGTTTGCCGCAGAAGGTTGATCGCCGCGCTGTACGGCCCGCAGGTCTGCTGCAACATCTTCTGCGGTGGCATAGCGCGCTGCAGGATCTTTGGCCAGCATGTGCTGGATAATTGCGTCCAGTCCCGGCGGAATCTTGTCTGTTATGGTGCTCAGCGAAGGGATGTCATCATGCAGTACGCGGGCCACGGTGCCAATAAAGCTATCTGTCTGGAATGGCTGTGGGCCGCCCAGCATTTCATAGAACACCAGACCCAGAGAGAAGATATCGGCGCGGCCATCATAGGGCTTTTGCGTGAGCACCTCTGGAGCCATGTAAGCCGGCGTGCCGCTGAGCGATCCCGTCATGGTGGCCAGGCTGGCGGTGGGCGAGTCGGAGTCGGCTGCAAACGTAGGCCGGCGGGCAACGCCAAAATCCAGGATCTTTACCCGGCCTGCCGGAGTCAGCATCAGGTTCTCCGGCTTTATGTCTCCATGGACGATCTCTTTTTGGTGGGCAGCGCCAAGTCCGTCCGCGCATTGAATGGCGATGTTCAGGAACGCAGGCACATCGGGCCGCTGGTTGGTGGCGGCGCGCAGGGTCGTGCCTTCAACGTATTCCATCACCAGCAGAAGCTCGTCGCGATCTTCAATCACGTCATAAATGCTGGCAATGTTGTGATGGTTCAGTGCGGAAGCGCGCTGTGCTTCTTTCAACAGCCGTTTGCGGTCGCGATCGTTTTCCTTCAGGCCGGGCGCCATCCGCTTGATGGCTACCACCCGTTGCAGAGTGGTGTCCTCAGCCAGATAGACTTGTCCCATGCCGCCGGCGCCTAGCGGCTCACGAATCACAAATCGCCCCACTACTTTGCCCGTCAATGACCCGGGATCAGACGCGGCAGCGCCTGCTTGCGAAATGTCTGGCATGTTGAGGGCTCAATTTAAATCGAAACTGCGTTGCGCCAATTCTACTCGACTGTCGAACGCACGAAACAAAATATATTGTTCCAGCCAGACCACTTGCAGGAAGTGACTTGCATGAAACATTGCAGTGTTTATCAACTTGCTCAGGAGTTTTGGCGAAGATGGCTTAGCGGCGACCTTTATGCGGTGTCCAGAGTTCGTTAAGGGCCCCGCATTCATGCAATCCTGTTCTTCAATAAATCTGTTTCACGGCTATATTTTCCAGGCATCAGGATTGCACTTATACGGATAGCGGCTCCATTCGGGGTTGATTATTCATCAAATCGACCCCGTAACTTTTCTTTTATCTATCAAGTTGCTTCTTGCGCGACCCGTCTGGTCGCACTGCTGATCTCCTCAAGTGGGAACAAGACTGGGCCGTTAGAAAATTTGGCGCGGCCTGAAACACGTAAGTTCCAGGCCTTTTAATTTCGTGTTGATTACTGCTCAGGCTGCTTTCTCTCCGGGCTGGGCCTGTCCATCGCGCATGTCGCGGACGTAGTCATGGGCCTTGAGAACGCTGTCTGCCTGGCGCTGGATGATCGCGCGCAAGTCACTCGGAAGCTGGCTGGAGAGGGCCTTCTCATAGTCCTTTTTTGCCCTGTCCTCTCCCTGTTCAACGCTGTTCAGGATTGATTGATCGCCCAGACCAATTGTCGCCTTGGTTTCAAACCATACACGGTGCAAAACAGCAGACACGCTGCCGGAAGCTTCAGGTTTGTCGCCCAGCCGCTCTGCTTCAGCACGGAGTTCCTGGCCAAAGCGGGCCCGTTCCAGGCTTTGTTCGTTGAAATATGCTTTTAGCTGCGGGTCCGTTGCCACACCCGCCGCATGAACGTAACCGGTCTCGCCATCTTTGCAGGTCTGAACCAGGTCTTTTATTAGATCCAGAGTGTCATCTGCCATTTTCAATCCCCCTTTGCCGTATATGGCAATGAGAAAGACTTTTCCGGCCGGAAGATGCCCTCTCTCGGGCGAAAAAGGAGAGCTGACGTAACTATTTCGCACGTCGGGTTCAAAATTGTTGAAACTTGGTTCCGGGAGATCTGCTTTGGCGCGACGTCTATCTGTTCAGTCGGCCAATGTTATAATCAAAGCGAACTTTCCGCTGTAATCACCCCTTTTTCTTGTGCAGCGGACTTCCTTTGTCGTCGGGACGTGGCTCAGCCTGGTAGAGCACTCGCTTGGGGTGCGAGGGGTCGGCAGTTCAAATCTGCCCGTCCCGACCATTTCTTATCCTGCGAAAACACAATCGATCAACGGGAATTTACGACGTGTCTTGAACTGCGGACCGCGAGCACCCCAATTTCAAGCGACGAAGCGTTAGCGGAGTCGCCGAATAAACGCCTTGCGAGGGGGCTCGTGCAGAGCACGGGCAAATCGGCAGTGGGAAATCTGCCCGTCCCGACCAATTCTTTTTCGTCACTTACAAAATGTATGTTTCGCGATAACGCCTCGCTGCCGACCGCGAGTACCCCAAGGCTATTGCGCCGCAGCGTAGCGCAGGCGCACTAATAAAAGCGTGCGAGGGGCGCGGGCGTGAGATCCTTCGACTCGCGGTGCTACGCTCGGGATTTTGCCCGCAGGCTCCCGCTTCGCTCACGTCCCGGGGCAGCAAATGTCCATGCGCGGTGAAGCAGGCTCTCAAGTTTCGTGAGCATGCTATCCAGCCCGGTCATGTTGATGAGCCTCCGTCCGCGCGTAGTAAGGTTGACGATCTCCACCGCACAGCATCGCCTTTCTCCCGCTGTCCACAACTTGAAGATCGCTCCCAGCCCGGCGCTGTCAACATAGGTCACCCTGGATAGGTCCAGCACGATGCGCGAGTTTACGGCAACCAGTTTGCCGCGGGATTCCGGAATCAGATTCCCGGAGATTTCACGCTGCAACATTTCGGAAGAAGCCGCCGTGATCTGGCCGGAGCAGCGAACAATGGTCTCCTCTGGCCCTTCTTCGAAAACAAGCTTTAAACCGCACGCTGAGAAAGTTTTGTTGGTCATGGCTGTCTCCTTGTTATCGAGTGGCTTGCAGTGTTGCCGTTGAAACGGCCTGTGCGTACTCGCCATCCGGCGAGGAGTCGGTTTTTTTGGCACGTGCGCTCATTGAATCCAATTGGGCGCGCATTTCAGCAATGCTGCGCTCGGCGCTTTGGATTTGGGGCGCGAACGATGCTTGCAGCAATTGAAGTTGCCGCCGTTGCGACGCAAGAACTGCAGCTCGGACAGGGTTATCTCCGTTGGTTGCCACGTCCTGCATCGCTGCGTCAACTTTCGCTGATGCTGACTTGATTTTTGCGGCATAGATCAGCAACATTTCCTGCTGTCTGGCGATCACTCGCTGGATTCGCTGATTGGCGTCGCTGGCCTGCGGACTTGCCGCCGGGGTGGATGGATCATCAAAGTGGTCCAGACTGATTTTTTCCGGGGACGTTGCCAGTATCGAGGCCATCAACACAAAGACGGCTACTATAGCCAGGCTGGCCACGTTCATGACTGAGTTGTTCCTGGCATTCAAGTTGGTTTTCATCTTCGTCCTCATTGGCTGTCCTCCTGTTATCGGGCCGCTTGCAATGACAGTTTTTGGGTGGCCACCGGCTTTTTCCGTGCAGTTTCGGGTCGCCGATTTGCGGCTTTCACGGATTGGCTCTTTGGCTCCACTTGCGCGCTTAGAGCAGACTGTTGGGCTTGAAGCGCAGCCAGGGTTTGTTCAGCGCGGCTGATCTGTGGTGCCAGCTCTTTCTTTAGCTTTTGGAGTTGCCTAAGCTCCTGTCGGTACTCATCAATAAACGAACTCGCCGAATCTCCTAAACTTCCGGCCCCAACCGCGGTGTCGCGCGCGCTTTCTGTAACCTGGGATTGCTGATCGATCCGCGTATTCAAGCCCCGCAAGGTCTTTTGCTGCTCGTCAATCTTGGTCTGGAGCTCCTGCTGTTTCGGACTCGACTGCCCGGCGATCGCAGCCGTTTCGTCGAGGTGGTCAGGGCTGATCTCAAATTGTGCTCGGGCCGGCGCCACTAACCACAGCAGCGCCATAGATGCCATTGCGAGTCTTGCTTCGTTTCTGGTCATGATTCATACTCCTCACTTAGGACCACGGCGGGCTCCTGGGCTGACCGCCTTTTTTCGTCCCTGACCATAAAGGCGACATACCCTGGCAAAAGGGCTCACGAATCTGAAATAAATTATTTGTTTGGCCTGAAGGAACGAAGTATCCTGTCCGCAACGGCGCCCGGGACTTTAGGGGGTTTGTGCAAGACCCACTACCACAATCAGTTACAGTACTCCTTCAGCAATGGAAGGCCGGCGACAGGGAAGCCCTGGACGCGCTGGTTCCTGTGCTTTACAGGGAGCTCCATGGCCTTGCGCACCACTACCTGCGCGGTGAGCGCAGCGGACACACCCTGCAAACCACAGCGCTCGTGAATGAAGCCTATTTGAAGATGGCCCAACAGGGGCCCGTTTCCATTCATGGTCGTGCGCACTTTGTCGCCGTCGCCGCCCGGCTCATGCGCCAGATCCTGGTGGACGCCGCACGCAGGCGTCGCGCGGGAAAACGAGACTTCGAATGCAAAGTGGAACTCAATGAAGACGTGGTACCCTCGCCCGTTCGCGGCACAGACTTGCTGGCATTGGACGACGCGCTGAATGCGCTTTCCGAATTGGACGCCCGGCAGAGTCTCATTGTGGAACTGCGGTTTTTCGGTGGACTGAGCGTGGAAGAGATCGCCGCCGTGCTGGAGATTTCTCCAGCCACAACCAAGCGGGAATGGAGTTCTGCTCGGGCCTGGCTCTACCGTGAGATGAGAAAGGGTGGCGATGGAAAAAGCGGAACAGTGGATCCGGGTTAAAGAGCTTTTCAACGCTGCCCTGGAAAGAGACGCTGATCAGCGCGAACCTTTCCTGCGTGAGGCATGCGGCCAGGATGAAAGCCTTCGCGCGGAAGTGGAGTCTTTGCTGGCCGCACATTTTGAAGCCAGCGCCCTTTCGGAAGGTCCCTTTTTCTCCGCGGACTTTGACGCACCAGCCCCCGAGTCAATCGGCCCCTACAAACTCATCCGCAAACTTGGTGAAGGCGGCATGGGACAGGTCTGGCTGGCGGAGCAGGTATCACCCCTGCACCGTGAAGTTGCGTTGAAGCTGCTGCGTGCCGGCATTTTTGACAGCGGGCTATTGAAGCGTTTCCAGGCAGAACGGCAATCTCTGGCCATGATGGACCACCCGGCCATCGCCAAGGTATTTGACGCCGGCTCCACTCCCAGCGGCCAACCATACCTGGTGATGGAATACGTCCCCGGCTTGCCCATCACGGATTATTGCGACGCGAAAAAGCTTTCCATTGGCGAGCGTTTGGAATTGTTCATCAGGACCTGTGAGGGAGTGCAGCACGCCCACCAGAAAGCCATCATTCACCGTGATTTGAAGCCGGCGAACATTCTTGTTGTGGAAGTGGACGGCAAGCCGTCGCCGCGCATCATTGATTTTGGCCTGGCCAAAGCCGCCACTCCTCTTCTGGACGAGAAAACGGCCCTGCTCACCCAGGCGGGAAGTTTCCTGGGAACACCCGGATACATGAGCCCGGAGCAGACCGGATCCAGCGGCCAGGATATTGATACCCGGACGGATGTCTATTCGCTCGGCGTGGTGCTTTACGTCCTGCTCACAGGGTTTTTGCCTTTTGAAACCAAAAAGAAATCAATGCAGGAGATGTTGCACCAGATCCGCGAGGAAGATCCCCCGCGTCCCAGTGCCAGGATATCCAGGGCAAAAGATTTCTCGGCCTTCAACGCTGCTGCGCGCGGTCTTGAGCCCGCGCAACTGGTGAGCACGCTGCAAGGCGATCTTGACTGGATCGTCATGAAGGCCCTGGAAAAGGACCGCAACCGGCGTTATGGCACGCCTTCAGAATTGGCTGCGGACGTGGGCCATTACCTCCGCCACGAGCCGGTGTTGGCGCGTCCGGCAGGCACAGCCTATCGATTGCAAAAGTATGTGCGCCGTCACCGCATCGGCGTGGCGCTTACGGCTTTTATGGTCTTGTTGCTGGCCGGCTTCACCGCTGTGAGCATCTGGCAGAGTGTGCGAGCAACCAGGCAACGCGACCGCGCGGACGCGGAAACCGCCGTCGCCAAGGCTGTCAACCAGTTCCTGCAGGATGATCTGCTGTCGCAAGCCAGCTCGGATTCCCAGGGCGGCGCGGAGACCAAACCTGACCCAGACGTCAAGGTGCGGACGCTGCTCGATCGCGCCTCGGAGAAGGTGGGAAAAAGATTCGCGAACCAGCCGCTGGCAGAATCCGCGGTCCGCCGGACCATTGGAGACACTTATCACGGTCTTGGACTCTTCGCTGAAGCCGAGCAGCACGTGCGCCGGTCGTACGAACTCAGCCGCGATCATCGCGGCGTTGACGATCTGGAAACGATCGAAATTCTTGAAGATCTGTCCGGCATTGTTTCCGATCAAGGCAGGAGACCTGAGGCCCTGAACATGGCCAAAACGGTTTATGAGGTCAAAGCACGCAAACTGGGTCCGGAGGATCCTGCCACGGCGGTCGCCATGCAGAACCTCGGCGTCTTTTACCTCTTTGAGCGCCAGTACGCGCAGGCCGAGCCGCTCTTCAAGAAGGCACTCGAGATCCAGACCCGCAGCTTTGGCTACAACAACATCGCGACCCTGAACACCAGCGACAGCCTGGCCGCTCTGTACCTTACCCAATCCAAATATTCTGAGGCCGACGCTTTTTTTACCAGGGGGCT
>DASXIL010000611.1:0-1894 GCA_036497985.1 Candidatus Angelobacter sp.
GTTCAAAATTCAGCCACAGAAATCCCGTTTTGCCCCCTGACAGGAAGCAGAAATGCGCTTGTCGGTCATCCGTGCCTGCTCAAATGTGCTTAGGCCGGCGGTCCACGCTACTTTCCCAGGAATCTGCCAATATTCTCATTCAGAAACTTTAAGTCCTCCGGGTTCGGCCCCGCGCCGGCCGTATGTCCCCACAATGATGGAATCGGCGTGAGCGTTACCGTCGACATGAAGCTTGCCTCGTAACGCGCGTCACCAATGGGGAAATAAAGATCGGTTTCTGACGGCATATAAAGAAATGGCACCTTGATTGACCGCAGCGCTTTCTCCACGTCGCCATTGAAGCCGGGGGTCGCGCCCACGTCGTGCTTCTCCCATGTGCGGCATTGTAGGATCAGGTTATTTGCATCGGCTCCGGGAATAAAGTTCGTGCGGAACTCATGCAGCGTTTGCTCAAACGTAGTACCCGGCGGCGAGGAAGCTTTCCATAATTCCTTGCGCCACCACTCCTGTGAAAACAGCCACGCCGTCCACACCGTGGCAAAAGCTTCCAGGCCTTTCTTCGGCGGCGCAGTATAGTCTCCGTTTTGAAACGCCGCGTCAGCCGTCAGCGCGGCGATCTGCCCTTCCAGCCGCACCACGCCGTGCGGATAAGTTTTTGCCGTCCCTGCCGTCGCCACAATTTTGTCCGCGAAATCCGGATAGGTCACCGCCCACTGGAACGCCTGCTGCGCCCCCATGGAGAATCCGACAATGGCGCGCAGATGCTTGATCTTCAGTTCTTCGGTCAGCAAACGATGCACGGCCTCTACGTTGTCGCGGATCGTGGTTACAGGGAAGCGCGGACCATGAAAAGGCTCCGGCGTATTATTGGGCGAAGATGAATGACCATTGCCGAAAAGCTCCGTCGCCACCAGAAAAAGCTTTGACGTATCTAGCGCGCGTTCCGGCCCAATCAGCCATTCATAACCGTGACAGTCCGCCATGTAATGCGACGGCAGAAGCACTACGTTGTCTTTAGCCGCGTTCAGATGGCCATACGTTCCATAGACCACCCGCGCCTGCGGCAGCGTGACGCCGCTTTCTGTCTTAAAGTTGGCGATGACAAATTCATGAATTTCGGGCTTTTCCGTCTTGTCTTTGGCGTCTGGAGCCGGAGCATTTTTCTCAGCAGCATCTTTGCTCTGCGCATTTTTCTTCTCAGCGACATTCTTGTTTTGCGCATCCTGCGCCACCATCAGTTGCCACATACCCGCCAACAACGCCAACAGCGCAACCAAATTCCTTACCTTCATCGTTCGTCTCCTGGTGACAGTCACAATTCCTCGCCCAACGTTTGCAGCGGCCTATGCTATCACCTTCGAGTTCCGATCACCGGATCACCAGATCGCCCGATCCAGAATCAGTGTCATCCGCCTTTATGAGTGATGAAAATTCTTTTCCTCCGCTTCCTCCGTTCCTCTGTGTTTCAAGGTTTTTATTTTGCTCTTCTCCGTGTCTCCGTGAAGCTGGGAAAAAACCCAGGCGGTGAACTGAGTTCTTTATTGACAAAGGCAAGAGAACAAATAATCTCAGCGCATGGACGAAAACAAGACACCTGATTCGGTGCCGCAGCGGCTGATTAAACCGATTGACCGTGCGCAGATGTGGTTTCGGACAGTGGAAGTGGATCGATTGATTGGCCAGGACCACCCAGCACGGCTGCTGTGGGCAACAGTAGGGGAATTGGATTTAAGCGGGTACTACGAGGCGATTGCCAGTAATGCGGAGCAGGGAGGACGTCCGGCGACGCATCCGCAGTTGCTGATCACTTTGTGGGTGTATGGCTACAGCTTGGGGATAGGAGCGGCGCGCGAGATTGAGCGGCGTTGTGAATACGATCCGGCGTTTTGGTGGC
>DASXIL010000612.1:0-4417 GCA_036497985.1 Candidatus Angelobacter sp.
GGTTTCCAGGCTGCGCCGCGGCGTTACGCTGGCCGTGGGATTGTTGGGGTTACAGACGTAAATCAGCCCGCCATCTTTTCCGACCGCCTCCGCCATCTGCACCAGTTGATGAGAGTAGGTAGCCGCCAGCGGGATTTTGACCACTTCGGCATTTGCGGCTTTGGCATAGAATTCAATCGCTTCAAACGTGGGCGAGGCCATTACCAGCTTTTTGCCCGGGCCGGTAAACGCGCTGGCGGCCATCTTGAGAATTTCAGTAGAGCCGCAGCCCAGGGTAACCTGATCGGCTTTCACGTTGTGCATGGCGGCAATGCGCTCAATCAGCTTGTCATAGCCGCGATCAGGGTAGCGGTTGGCGTCCTGAAACGGATTCTTCATGGCCAGCACGCTGGGAAACGGCCCGTAAGCATTCTCATTGCTGTTGAGCAGGATAGGTCCGCCCGGGGTGGCTGTGCGTTGCGGCTCAGCCCAGCTCAGCAGTTCGGTAGGAAGGCTTGCGGTGGCGGCCACAGCGGCGCCAAATCCGGCGGTTTTGAAAAACGATCTGCGGGATAGCATGGCTAGGGATTGTACTCTGTGCCGCAGAACCTTTTCTAGCCGGATAAACCACAGAGGACACGGAAGAACACGGAGATGAACTCCCTCCGTGCAGCTCTGTGCCCTCTGTGGTGAAAGCTTTTTCTTTTGAGCTAGGCAGCTTTTGTATTCGCGCGTTTGGCGGTTTCGCACAACGCCACAAAACCCGCGGAATCGTTCGTCGCGATGTCAGCCAGGATTTTGCGGTCCAGTTCCACGCCCGCCTTCTTCAGGCCGCTGATGAACTGGTTATAGCTGATGCCCTGGGCACGCGATGCCGCGCCGATGCGGACGATCCATATGGAACGATACTGGCGCTTCTTTTGCTTGCGGCCGCTATAGGCGAACTTGAGGCCGCGCTCCACCGATTCTTTGGCGGCGCGATAGAGTTTTGATTTTGTTAGAAAATATCCGCTGGCGCGCTCAAGTATCTTTTTGCGGCGCTGGCGGCGTTTAGTACCACGTTTTACGCGAGGCATGTTTCGCTCCCTTTTTTGTTGCCGGATTCCCGGCGGTTATCGCGGCTGCAGGGAAGGTTTTAGGTCCCTGTTCACTCGCGTTGAGCGCCAATCTTGCAATGGCGCCCGCTTTTTCAGGTCCGGCCTCAGCGCTGATTTTCACCAGGCGGGCCGAACTCTGTCCCCTAATAGGGGATCATCCTCTTGACTTTTGGCGCGTCCGCCGCACTTACCAGTGTATCGGTATCGAGGTGGCGTTTGCGCTTGGTGTCCTTGGAGGTAAGAATATGGCGCTTGAACGCTTTGCCGCGCTTGATCTTGCCGGTCGCGGTCTTCTTAAAGCGTTTAGCTGCGCCCTTGTGGGTTTTTAGTTTAGGCATAATTCCTTAGCAATTAGTAATTAGCAGTTAGCAATTAGCCTTGTCTCGCTACGCAGGCGTTCTCGCCCGCGTTCCAAATTGTATTGGCTAATCGCTAATCGCTGGCTGCCGTTTGCCAGCTTACGGTCTTGGTCCGCTCTGTGCTGGGGGCTGCTGTGGCGGTTTGTCCTGCTTTTTTGCGCCGCCAGGCACCTGTTTTGGAGGAGCCAGGATCACGTGCACGGTATTGCCTTCCATGCGCGGCCTGAATTCCACAATCCCTTTGTCGCCAACTTCAGTCACCAGGCGCTCCAGGACCTTTCTTCCCAGGTTCTGGTGGGCCATTTCGCGTCCGCGGAAGCGCAGGCTGGCTTTTACCTTGTCGCCCTCGGCAAGAAACCGGAAAACATGGTTTCTTTTGGTGACGTAATCATGCTCGTCCACGTTGACGCTGAACTTTACTTCCTTCAGGACGATCTGTTTCTGGTTCTTTTTCGCCGCCCGTTCCTTTTTTTCCTGCTCGTAGAGGAACTTGCCATAGTCCATGATGCGGCAAACCGGGGGCTGCGCAGTGGCCGAAATCTCTACCAGGTCAAGACTCTGTTCCCGGGCCTTTCGGGTCGCATCCTGCGGCGTCATAATGCCAAGCTGCTCGCCGTCCGCGCCAATCACGCGTACTTCCCGTGCGCGGATCCGCTCATTCATCTTAATAAAGCGTTTATCTATGCGATCCTCCTGAACCCTCCCGGCAAACTCACGCTTTTAGTGGAATTGCGGGGGGTGCCACACACATGTGGCAAGACTTGAAAATTATAGCATGGTGGGTGGCAGGACGACTGCCAGTCACCGTTGTCTCTCAGCGCTGTTGATTGCGAAACAGCTTACTGCGTCGAGTTGTGGGAATTTTTTCTCCCGGTGCGATTACGTGAGCAGCCAGAAGCCTTTGCGGAAAGTCTCTGGGGTTCAATGTCACCAGGAAATCTGCTGCGCCCTGCTGCGAACACAGGCAGAAAGGATCATCGCCAGGGTCAAGCGAAATACTTGCCTCCGAGAAAATCGGAAGGAGCTCTCCTTCTTCGCTCAAAAGATTAATGACTCTGCCAATCGTCGAGCGACGGACGCCAAGGCGGGCCAAGACAGTTTTATATTCCAAAATGATTTCGTCCGTAACAAGCCAGATGAATGTGCCGTTTTCGATCCAGTCCCGAAGCATTCTGGCGCTGGAGTTTTGAAGCGTAATCTCCACGGGTTTGAGACCCGCAATTCCCGCCACCAGCACCGATGTGTCAACCACGCCTCTAGGCCGTTTTCGTTTTCGCGCCGGCAACGACGGTAATCTCCGGTAGTTCTTTGCGGGTCGAACTGGGTCTGCGCGGGCCGGACACGTCGTCAGAAGACCGCTTTATTGATTTCTTAGATTGCGCCAGTATATCCGGCAACGGCGGCCGTTTTTTGCGTGCCAGCACCGCTCTGGTCTCATGGACCGTCTTTAGAATCTCTTCTTCGGAAACATCTCCCATCTCGGCCACAGCGGCTTCCAGACTGCGCAGAAAATCCTTCTTCCATCCCGCTCTCTTGCGGCCTCGGGGAAGGTCCCGGCTGACGCTGGCGCGGGACAACTGCTTTTCCAGTTCCATTGCGAGAGACCGAAGGGGAATTCTGATTTCCACCGCGTTCTTGCCGCTGGCCGGGCGTGAACGGAGGGAAACGTCCTGCAGTTCACTTAATTTACCGCTGGCTAAATTTTGCGAGATTGCCATGGTGAATCTTGCCAGAAGATCGCTGGAAGTGCCCAGCGAATCCTTAAGATAAAACGCAACTTTAGCCTGCAAAAGAAGCCCCGTATCAAACCAACAGACACGATTTCGCCGCGATGGGCGCAGTACTCCGAATTGCACCAGGTTTTGCAGGTCTTTGGGTGAGACACCTAGCACGGCGCTTGCCTGCTTCAGCTTGAGCCTGATATTTTTCATGAATAACCATCTAAAATATAGACTGTATATACTCTGAAGACAAGAAGAAATTTTACAGTTTCCGCGAGAGATGTCTTCATGGCCTCTAGGCCCCGGATGGTGGTCTATGAAATGTGTTTGATGATCTCGGCGTCCGCACCTGAATAGCGAAGCGCGCCACAGCAGCTCCCTTTCACGGCGTTCACCACCTGCTCGATCTCCTGCGATGTTCCAGGCTGCTTGCGGAAATAGCAGTGGGCCTCGCGGCCTTCAGAATTCATCTCCCACGCCATCAGGTCCGGAGCGAGAACGTGGGGATAGCCGCATGTCATGCAATCCTGATTGACCACATAGAATGGTCCGGGCGCGTTCATGCGATGCGGCCGGTCCGGCGCCAGTCCTAAAGGAAGTCTAAGATCGCCAGTAAAGCCACGGTGAAGGGAACCTGATTTTCAAACAGCGAGAACAGCTTGTTTCTCCGCCACGGCCATGAGATTTTCATCACCTACTCCTTCAATCTCTGCCTTCGTCCACTCGTTAGCTTCGTGGCGGCCGGCCAGCCGGACCTTCAGGAAATTGTCACTCAGCGCTTCTGTCCAGTCATTGCCGCCTGTCTGCAGCGTGATGACTTCCAGCGATTGCCCAATAAAGCTTTCGCGGAAGGCACGATTCTTCTCCGCCGCCAATTCGCGCAACACGCGATTCCGTTCCCTCGCCACGTGTATCGGAACCTGATCCGGCATGGCCGCCGAAGGCGTCCCCGGGCGCGACGAATACGTGAACACATGCAGATAGGTGAACGGCAAATGCTCGATGAAGCTGCGGCTTTCTTCGAAGAGCTCATCGGTTTCACCGGGGAATCCGACCATTACGTCGGCGCCGATAGCTGCTTCGGGCATGGCCTCACGAATCTTCCTGATTTTCTCCGCGTAGTGCCAGGGGCGATACTTGCGATGCATCTTGCGCAGGATTCTGTCGCTGCCGGATTGCAACGGAACGTGTGTGTGCTTGGCGATGCGCGGTGAGCCGGCAACCAGAGCGATCAAGTCATCGCTCCAGTCCATGGGTTCGA
>DASXIL010000613.1:0-5652 GCA_036497985.1 Candidatus Angelobacter sp.
CAGATCTTCCATGCTCATTTCGTCAGCCAGGTCAGCAACGTATTTGGAGTATTTGGTGTATTTCACGTGCAAGCACTCAGCAATCAGCATTCAGCCAGCAAATAGCAATTAGCCATTGGCCCAACAAAACTGGACTAGCCGCATCAACGCGAAACACGCCAATCATATTTCTGGCTTTGATTCGTTTTCATTCGCGGGATTCGCGGCCAACCTCTCTTGATCTGCGTTCATCTGCGAAAATCTGCGGCAAGGCTCCTTGTTTCGCCTCCAAAGAGATCCTTCGTTTCGTTCAGGATAGCCGCTCACGCCTTCTTGCGCCGCTAGTTATACGGCCTTCTATTCCTCATCGGCGGCGGCTCATCATCGCCGCGTTCAAACGGACGCTCCTGCCGCTTCGGCTGTTTTTCTGCGCCGAAGACGCGCTCTTCTGACCGGCCAATTCTGCGATGCGCGTGCAGGCCTTCCAGCACAAATTCCGCTGCGGACACCAGCACCTCTGGCTTGTCTTTTGCCTTGATGCCTACCGGCGCGAGCTTATCCGTCAGACCCTGGATGTTTTTCAATCCCTCCAAAACTTCATGGGCGCTCGCGGTGTCAGAAAGTTTGATCTCGCCGCCGAGCTCAAACCACTGCACCACCTGTTGCATGTTCAGGTCTTTGAAATAAGTGTCGTAGGTTTTTGCGACGGCGGTGCGAATCAACTCGCGCGCAACCGTGTCTGCTCCTCGCATCTCGCCTTCATATTCCAGTTCGAGCTTGCCGGTGATCGAGGGCAGCGCGGCGTAAACGTCGCCAATGCGGGGAACAATCGTTTTTTCACCGCTGCGTACGGCACGCCGTTCAGCGTTGGAAATTACGTTTTCCAGGACACTGATAGGCAGCCGCTGGCTCACGCCAGAGCGCTTGTCGATCTTCTTGTCTTCGCGGGCCAGGAATGCCACGCGTTCCACCACTTCGCGAACGTACTTTGGCACATGCAATTCCAGACCGTCGCGATGCAGCCAAGCTTCCTGCTCGGTGATGCTGATGCCTTCTTCCAGCGTGCCGGGATAGTGCGTGCGAATCTCAGAGCCGATGCGGTCTTTGAGCGGCGTTACGATCTTGCCACGCGCCGTATAGTCTTCAGGGTTCGCGGTGAAGACCAGGGCCACGTCGAGCGGCAGGCGCAGAGGATAGCCTTTGATCTGCACGTCGCCCTCTTGCATGATGTTGAACATGCCGACTTGGATCTTTCCCGCCAGGTCCGGCAGTTCGTTGATGGCAAACAGCCCGCGGTTCGCCCGCGGGAGCAGGCCATAATGAACGGTCATCTCGCTGGAGAGATCGTGCCCTCCGCGCGCAGCTTTGATGGGGTCGACATCGCCAATCAAATCAGCGATTGTCACGTCCGGCGTGGCCAGTTTTTCCACGTAGCGGTCGTCGGGCATCAGGTAGGCGATGGGAGTTTTCTCGCCTTCGCGGGCAATCAGCTCGCGGCAGCGCTTGCAGATGGGTTCGTAAGGATTGTCGCGGATCTCGCAGCCGGCAACGTATGGCAATTGCGGATCGAGCAGTGTGGTCAAAGCACGAAGGATACGGCTCTTGGCCTGTCCACGCAAACCAAGCAGAATAAAATTATGCCGGGAAAGCACGGCGTTCACCAGTTGCGGAACGACCGTGTCTTCATAGCCAATGATGCCGGGAAAAATAGTTTCGCCGCTACGCAGACGAGAGATCAGGTTTTCGCGAAGTTCATCTTTGACCTTGCGCGTGCGCAGCCGCTGCTCAGAGAAAGAACTTTTCCTGAGCTCGCCCAGAGTAGGGGGAAGATTCATGAAGGGCCTCTGAAAAATAATTATACGCTGAGAGTTCCCGGTCGATCACCAGAAGATTCAACGACAGAGCATAAAAGCCTCAAGCTCAATGTACATGCCCGTTGCCGCTGGCGCGCTGGCGCACGCGCAGGCTGTTTTCCACTTTGGGAATCGTAGCGCGATAGTACTCCGTGAGTACTTCTACGCGTTCTGCTTCTGACTTCATTTCCAGCAACGTCTGCTTAAAGTCCAGGTCAACCGGTAAATCCTGCGCCAGGCGGAAAGAGAGATAGGCCGCGTCTCGCTCGACCTCAATTGTCTGGCCCATTACGGCAAAAAGTTGCTCGTGCAGCTGAATGACGGAATCCGCGGCGGTCTTGCTTACGATGGAAGGCTCGTCGTCAAAAAAAGCGACTTCAGCCTGAAGAAAAGAGCGCTCCTGGTTTACCTGTATGATTTCAAAACGCTGAGCGCCTTTAGCGGCAATATCGAGCCGGCCGTCTTCATATTTTTTGATTACCGTAACAATCCTGGCGGAACATCCAATGGCAGAAAGCGCGTTCTCCTTCGCTTGTACCATGCCGAACGGACGGTCCTGCGAAAGGCACTCGCCGACCATCTCTTTATAGCGTGGCTCAAAAATATGCAGCGGCAGCGGCGCACCGGGAAAGACAACGATTTCCAACGGAAATAGCGGAAGCAGGGGCACACGCTCATTCTACAGCCAGCGTTGAGGATCGGGTGATCGCGCGTGATCGGTTGATCTGGTGATCGGGAAAATCGAGATTCACCGCAGAGACGCGGAGACGCGGAGAAGTCAGATCCGAATTGCCTGATAGATCCGCAATTGTTTGATCAGTGACTTTCACGGGCGGCTTGACTTAAACGGACATACACACTACAAAGCTGGCATGAAACTTGAAGGCAAAGTGGCTGTGATCACCGGCGCTTCCATGGGTATTGGGGAGGCGATTGCTAAGTTGTTTCTGCAGGAAGGCGCGAGGGTAGTGCTCTGCTCGCGTGATCTAGCGCGGACCAAGGCGGCGGAGCATCGCATCGGCGGCGGCAATACATTGAGCGTCGCGTGTGACGTAAGCAAGCGCGACCAGGTGGACGCACTGGTGAAGGCCGCAGTGGCAAAGTTCGGGCGCATTGATATTTTTGTGAACAACGCCGGCTTTGGATTGAATGACGCCGTTGCCGACATGGACATGTCCGAGTTCCGAAGAATGTTCGACACAAATCTGTTTGGCGCGGTTGAGTGCATGCAGGCCGTGATCCCGATCATGCGGCAGCAGGGCGGCGGCGACATTGTGAATATTTCATCGGTGTCGGGCCATATCGCCACGCCATATATGTCCGGCTATGCCGCTACTAAGCACGCCATGAATGCCATCGGCAAAGCTGGCCGAATGGAGTTGCTGCGGCACAACATCAACGTCCTTACGGTTTGTCCGGGCTATATTGCCACTGACTTTGTTAAGAACATGGTCAAAGGCAAACACTCTGAGCGTGTGGGATCGTCAGTAAAGTATGCCGTTACGCCCGATGTTGTGGCGGACGCGACCTTGCAGGGATTGCTCAAGCGCAAGAGGGAAGTGATCGTGCCAAAGTTTTACAAAATGATAATCAATATGTATCAGGCTTTGCCCGGAGTGGTGGAACGCCGAATTCGCAAATCGCTCAGACCAACGTCTCAGGTGATGGCAGAGGCAGCGAAGCAGGACCAACAGTAAAGCGGTTCACTTCGTTGGATCTTGTTTTACCTCCTGCGCCGGTTTGGTAGCAGGGTTGTAGATGAAGTTGCACCGCAACTTAAGGTAGTCACCTTTGAACTCTGAAGGTAGTGTCGGCAACGGAATTGCCTCGGTGATGCCGCCCCAGGCGGCACGATCCAGCTGCAAATCTCCCGATGATTTCACAAGCTTCATACTTGTTACCTGGCCATTCTTCATCACTGCGAGTTCAATGGTCACAGTACCTGATTTGCTCATAGGCGGCAGAGCCACTTCGGGGATTAACGCGTTCCAGTGAATTTGCACTGCGTACTTCAAACGCTTCATATACGGTCCGAAGTCAACGCCCATGGTGTCGGAAAGGATTTCAATGCCGCCGCGTTGTGCAGTTGTGTCAGGCTTCTTCTCGTCCGGCTTTTTTTCTTGCAGGGCGCTTTGTCCTTTGGCGGATCGCTTTGAGGTAGCGAGTGAGCCGAGATCATGCAAGCAACAACCAGGGTGAGAGTGCAGGCGATCTTTTGCAGGAGCAGGTTGGCGATTTGCATGCGCCAGAACCTCCGTGGGCGCTATAAGGCTTGCTTGCCCGCTACGCGAAGCATTTATAAACCAACTCCTTCACCATCCTTGCCAAGAGCGATTTCAGCCAAGTCTTGATCATACGGCAAGAAATCCGAGATCGCACGTTCTCTGCTTGAGATGGGATTATCTTTGCGCTGGTTCATTGCGTGCCTGCTGTTCGCCCTGGCAGCGGGCGTGATGGCCTTCAACAAGATGACGGTTTGCTCGTGGATGAGGCGCAAGAACCCGGCAGCAACAATCTCTATCGTGGGCGGATGTCTGGGTGCAGCAGGCTGTTTGATAAGCCCATTGCCCTGGTTGAATAAAGCGGCGTGGTGGCTGCCAACAATGCTTGACATGATGGGCGCACCGTATCTGATCGTCTTTGCCTGGATGGGAATCGAAAAATGGCTCAACAGTCGCGAGAAAGTTCTGTGAGTCTACCCGCGCAGCTCATCCAACATCCCTGACATTTCCGACAACGCATGTTTATTTCCGGTGCGCTTCGCGGCTTCCACGCCGCTCTCCAGCATTTTTTTTGCTTCAGCGGTCCGGCCATGGCGCTCCAGCGTCTGTGCAGCCATAAAATAGCCATTTGTATAGTCAGGATGGAGTTCCAGAAGTTTTGTGAACTCCGCCAGCGCCTGCTCTATCTGTCCGGCTTTGGAATATTCCATGGCAAGGCCGTAGCGAGCAAAAGCGTCACCGGGGTTTTGTTCCAGAAATTGTGCAAGCATCTGCAGACGGCTGGGCTCGGTCATTGAAGAAATCTAACATATTCCGATGACTCGCTTTGCGATTGCATGGGTAGCTGCACAGCTCGCTGTGCAGTAGTGGGAAACAGCTCAGGTTTTTCTTTACTCGCGGAGTGTCTGGCGCTAGGATTGGGCTGTTGTGGCTTGTCCCTATTTTTACCCTACAGAAAGAATTTCCCTCGGCTGGCCTTTTCCCGCTCGTCTGCCTTTAGGCGCCGGGTTTGCCGGAACCTGTCGCGCTGGACTCGAGGAATTTACTCCCTCAGAAGTTGAACTGCGTGAATTCTGCAACATCGGCTATGCCGGCGGATGTCCCCACCTGCCCGCCAATCGTTGTGCCGATAATGTCCGGTTTGCGGTGGCGCGCGATGAAGAATCGCGAATCGTGCTGCACTACGTGAGTGAGCGCTGTCATCAACCGGTGGAATATGGGCGTCTTGAATATGATTGTAGGTCGCAGAACTGGCTGGCTCCCATGCGTGATCCCTGCCTGCAACGACAGGCCGAATGCTATGTACAGGTTTATCTTGAGCGGCGGCCAAGAAAGACCGAGCAGCAGCAAGAGTTCTAGATCGTTGCCACTGCGTTAAACATCTAAAAAACACATGAGCATACAGAATTCGACCGACGGTCGGAACGATGGTCACGGCCATGCGGGCCACAGCCTGTCAGCCCGCCCTGTGAGCGACTCGCAATCCCAGATGGCTGAAGTGGTGTTGCCCAACGATGCCAACCCGCTGGGCAATCTTCTTGGTGGACGACTCATGCACCTCATCGACATTGCCGGAGCAATCGCCGCGCACAGGCATT
>DASXIL010000614.1:0-6551 GCA_036497985.1 Candidatus Angelobacter sp.
ATTGATCTCGCCTTTCTTTCCGAAGACCGGCGAAATCTTGTCATTTTTGTTCTAAAGGACGAGCCACTCACAAATAAGAGCTGGACAAATAATGACTTTGATCGGGATCTCCGTATGGCAATGGCGCCAGATCTGAGTACGGAGGAACTCGGCAGGGTAACATCTGTTTCAGTCATCCTCGCTTATAACAAAGACGACGAGCAGAATGGCATTGCGCTTTACAACCGATTCACGTCCAGTGCTCCTTCAACGCTGCGGGGCAATGTCTCACTTGCATTTCTCCGTTGGAATCTGTCTGAATTGGTCGAACAGACCATTGATTACATCTTAAGTCCATCATTGGTGCCCGAGCGTTTCTTTGGGCAATTAAGTTATCTAGCGGCGCAGGTGGGAGACTTCACGCACGGCTCCGATGCATGGGAACAGCAATTACTCCCAAACTGGAAAAGATTTCTGAATGACATTCTCGCCGAAGGTGTACGGGGAACGTCCCTCGTTCCCATAGCATTAATCATTCTCAACCAGCACGCTCAAACCAACGTTTCGTTCTCAACTGGGTGGATTGATCTGATCGAATGGGCGGCCCTTGCTCTCTGGGACAAATATGCAAAGCAGCCTGACGGCAGGACTTTAGACGATGTTCAGCATTTCTGGAATGACTTCTATATGGTCGAGCTTGAGTCATTTTATCGCTCGAATATAGGCGCCTTGGGAACGGAGCATTCGGTTGACCTGGTAGGAAGGGGCTCATTTATCGGTCCTTTGGTGGCGGCTTGCGTTGCATTCTGGCACGTCGCGCGGTTGGGCTTGTTATCTTTGCAATCGACCGTCCGCTCGCAGGCGCAAGGCAGTTCACCGAGCATAGCTGATGAGAAGCGCCAGGAATTTGCAAACTGGATGATCGCGCTTCTTAATGCAAACGTATCTGCACGCCGCCCCTTGTTGGATATTCAGCACATTGAAATTTTCCTTGTAGCAGAGTGTTTTCGAACGGCAGGAAGGTTCGAGGACCTAGGAGAATTCATTGTCGATCTGCAATCGAGGCTGTTTCTGCGCCGTTTCGGCCGCAATGATTTGCCATTTTTGGATAGCGCCAATTCTTTACGAAATGTATTTGAACAAGTAGCGACTAAACCTGCTGATTCACTTGTCTCAACGCAAAGTTCGTTTTTCGTACTCGTATTGCTTGAGCTATGCTGCCTTATTCCAGATGATTCAAAAGAACAATTGATTGCGGCCATTCACCGACGATTGGTCTTGGGCGCAGCGGACGTCGGTGACCCCGGTGAGTTCAAACCGCTCGATCTGATGTCATGGATCCCACCATCAGATTGGGCTCAGATGATTTTCGCTGGCCCCATCCAAGAAGGAGAGGCGGTTGTTGTTCGTCGCTTTAGTAATAATCGCTATGCTGAAGCGCCGGAAATTCTGGCGGGTATGCGGCGCATTGTAACGGAGATGAGGAAAGTGCAAACTTTCGAACTACCAGCAGATATACCGCTGTCCGCATTGGTTCTCGCGTGCTTGAGGTATGGATCGCCGTTACCTCCGGAGATTTGGAGACGGCATGCTTTCCCAGTGGCAGAGCCGTCAGTTACTAAATAAGGAAGGTCAGTCGTTTTAAAACGGCGATTCCGGCGATCACGTTCTCAGGCTCGGTGGCCCGAGTCCGATACTATTTTGCTTTCCGCCACAAACAGAGTACATTCTTTTGAGCAAAGCTAAAGCTCCCCCGGCTTGGGCGGAGGACCCTCATGAAAAGCCTTCTGGCCATCGCAATCACTGCGGCGCTCCTTTTGTCAGGCTGCGCGCGCAACTATAACTCCTCTTCGCGTCCTTATTCCAACACGCACACGCGCAGCACCTATTACCACAGCCGCACAAGCAGCTCCCAGCGGCATCAACACCACAGTGGCGGACGTGAACACCATGAGCATCATCGCGACCATGATCACGGGCGCGAACACCACCACTAAATTAGGCGATCACAGCAATCACCCGATGTTCTCCGCGCTCAGCGCCTCCGCGTCTCCGTGGTAAGTTTGCCTTTCAATTCCGGCGATTTTGGCAATCCGGCTTTCTGCCGTTTATACTTGCTGGTTTCGCTAGCTGGTTTTACGGGTGACGTCGGGGCGCGCTGACAAACCGCCCTCAACTCGCATCTAAGCTCTTGAACAGGAACACACTGAATATGAAGATTCTGGTCTGCATGAAGCAGGTCCCACAAAAAGACGCGCCTCTCAAACTCAATGAAAGCGGCACATGGATTCGCGATGACGTTTCCTATGAAGTTAATGAGCCGGATGCCTTTGCCCTGGAAGAGGCGCTGCGCCAAAAAGAAAAGCACACCGGCGAGGTTGTGGTCATCACCGCCGGCCCTGCGCGCTCACAGCAGGTGCTGCGGGAAGGATTGGCTAAGGGTGCGGACCGCGCGATTCATCTGGAAGATAACGGCTTTGTCAGTCTGGACGCCTTCAATATGGCTAAAGCCTTCGTCGCGGCGATTAAAGACGAAAAGTTCGATCTCATCTTCACCGGCCTGCAATCGGACGACTACGGCTATGCCCAGACCGGCGTGATCATGGCGGAATTGCTGGGCTGGCCGCACGCCACCATCATCATGGAAATTCAGAAATCCGATAGCGGCATCAAGGTTAAGCGTGAGCTCGAATCCGGTTTCTTCCAGCACGTGAGCATGTCCCTGCCTGCGGTGCTTACCATTCAGTCGGGCATTAACAAGCTGCGTTACGCCACGCTGTTGGGCATCAAGCAGGCCAAGAACAAGCCGCTTCGCAAAGTCACCATGGACGAAGTAAAGTCCGCCCTGGGTGACAACCTGCAGAAAATTGAGAAGCTTTACGTCCCGCAGAAGACCAAAAAGACTGAGATGCTTGAAGGTTCGCCCGGCGAGATCGCCAAGAAGCTGGTGGACAAGCTGCGGAACGACGTGCGCGTAATTTGATCCGGCAAATTTCGTTTTAAGGAGCGCCCCATGGAACGAATGGAATATGACCCTGAAGGCGGAGATTATAAGCCAATAACCGAACATGAGACGGGTTCCACATTTTTGGTATTGGGACTGATCATGCTGATTGCAGGTGTCGGCTGGATGCTTTTTGTCGGCTGGGACATCCGCGCCGGCGGCGGCCTGATGGAGTGGATTTTCGCCGCGGACGTGCTTATCGCCCTGTTCCTGATCATTCTGGGGTTTATCAAAAAGAAACGGCAAATAAACTAGATGGCAGACACAATCCTTGTAATTGCTGAACAACGTGAAGGCAAGCTGAACCGCGTCTCCATGGAGACGATCGCGGCCGCGCAAGCCATTGCCGCTGAAACCGGCGCAACCGTTGAGGTCGCCCTCTTTGGCAGCGGCATCGCCGGCATCGCTCAGGAAATCGCCGCTAAAAAGCTGGCCAAGGTCACAGTGATCGACTCGCCTAAGCTGGCCAAGTACGAGCCGGATGGCGTCGTTGCGACGCTCAAAGACTTTATCAACCAGAAAAAGCCCACGCTGGTGCTGATGCCGCATACCTACCAGGTGCGCGACTTTGCTCCCCAGCTCGCGACGGCGCTCCAGCGCACGCTCATCAGTGACGCCATCGGCTTCCACAAAGATGGTGACAAGCTGGTTTTTACCCGGCAGATGTTCCAGGGCAAATTCGCTGCCGATGTTTCATTTGCGTGCCCCGCGCCACATTTTGTTACTTTCCAGGCGGGCGCCTTCCGTGGCGACAAAGCTGAAGCAGGCGGTTCTGCTGCGCCAGTTGAAACCGTGAACGCCAACATCGCTGACGGCGTCCAGCGCAACCAGCCTGAAGATCCATTTAAAGAAGCCAAGCAGGCCGTAGACCTGACGCAGGCTGAGATCATCGTCTCTGTTGGTCGCGGAATCAAAGAGCAGAAAAACATAGAGCTGGCTAAAGCGCTGGCGGACGCTCTCGGCGGCGAGATTGCCGCATCGCGTCCCATCTGTGATTCCGGCTGGCTTCCCATGGACCGCCAGATTGGCAGCTCCGGCCAGACGGTTTCACCCAAGCTGTATCTCGCTGTCGGCATCAGCGGCGCCATTCAGCACATTGTGGGGATGAAGGGCTCGCGCAGCATCATTGCTATTAATAAAGATGCTGAGGCGCCCATTTTTGAGATTGCCGACTTTGGTGTGGTTGGAAACCTGTTTGACATTCTGCCCGCGCTGACTGAGGAAGTGAAGAAAGCGAAAGGAAGCTAGCAATTAGCAGTCAGCACTCAGCATTCAGCCCTGAAACAGTATCTGTAAGGGACAAGAAACCTTTGAAACACAGAGGAACGGAGGAAATGGAGGATTGAATTCAAATATATTTTCCTGATTCCCTCCGCTTACTCCTTTCCTCCGTGTTTCAAGGGGTTTGTTCATCTCCTCCATTCTGTTTCAGGACTGACTGCTGACTGCTGAGTGCTGAATGCTAACTTTCCGCAAACCTCTTGAAGGTGTTGAGCGTCCGCAGATGGAATCGGACGTCACCATTGTTGGCGGCGGCCCCGCCGGACTCGCCTGCGCGCTGCGCTTGTCGCAGCTTATCGACCGCCATAACCGCCGCAATCCTGAAGCGCCGTTGAGCAAGGAAAATATCAACGTCCTGGAAAAAGCCCGTGAACTCGGCCAGCATTCGCTTTCCGGGGCGTTGCTTGATCCTCGCTCCATGGATGAGCTTCTTCCCGGCTGGCGCAGCGAAGCACCACTCGACGCAGAGGTCACGCATGAAGACGTTTACTTCCTCACGGAAAAAAGCGAGCACCGCCTTCCACTCACGCCTCCGCCGTTGCAGGACCATGGCAACTACGTGATCTCTATCAATCGTTTCGTGAAATGGCTGGGAGAAAAAGTTGAACAGGCTGGCATCACCATCTTCACCGGATTTGCCGGATCGGAGCTTCTCACGGAAGGCGATCACGTCATCGGCATTCGCACCGACGATAAAGGCGTGGATAAGCACAACCAGAAGAAGTCTAACTTCGAGCCCGGTTATGACGTGAAGTCGAAAATCACGGTGTTGGCGGAAGGGCCGCGCGGATCGCTGACCAAGCAGCTTGTTGCCAAATACGATTTGCAAAAAGGGCTCAACCCGCAGGTTTACGGCATTGGCGTAAAAGAACTGTGGGAAGTCCCTTCCGGCGCCATCAAAAAAGGCCAGGTTGTTTATGCCATGGGCTGGCCGCTTACGACCAAAGAATATGGCGGCGGCTGGATTTACGGATCGAAAGACAATATCGTCTCGCTCGGCTACGTTACCAGCCTCGACTATCAGGATCCGCGCCTCGATCCTCAGCGCGTGCTGCAGGATTTCAAGCAGCATCCACTGATTGCCGGCATGCTGCGCGGCGGAAAGATGATCCGCTATGGCGCAAAAACATTTCCATATGGCGGATGGTTCTCCATGCCGCCTCTGGCCGGCAATGGCTGGATGATCGTCGGGGATTCCGCCAGCTTCCTGAATTCACAGCGGCTCAAAGGCATTCATCTGGCCATCAAGAGCGGCATGCTCGCCGCTGAGACGGCATTCAACGCGCTGCTGGAAAATAATTTCACCGCCGCGCGCCTGCATCAATACAAAGAAAGCGTCGATGCCAGTTGGATCAAGGATGAACTGTGGGAAGTGCGCAACTTCCATCAGGGGTTTGAAAACGGTTTGGTCTCCGGCATGGTGCACACCGCATTGCAGCAAATCACCGGTGGACGCGGCTTGCATGAAATTTACCCCGCGTACGCGGGCCACACGCGCATGAAGCATCTTGACCAACTGCCCCCCGATGGCGGCAAGCGCGCACACCTGCTGGGTAAAGCTAAAGGCGATGGCAAACTTACATTCGATAAGCTGACCGATCTCTACCACTCCGGCACAAAACATGAAGAAGACCAGCCTTCGCACCTGATCATCCATGACACCAATATCTGCAACACGCGGTGCGTCACGGAGTTCGGCAACCCGTGCCAGAACTTCTGCCCGGCCAATGTTTATGAAATGGAAGAAGACGATTCAGCCCCCAAGGGCAAAGTGATCCACCTGAATCCATCGAACTGCGTGCACTGCAAAACCTGCGACATCATGGACCCCTACGAGATCATCACTTGGGTCCCACCTGAGGGCTGCGGGGGCCCGAATTATGACGGGATGTAGTTGCGCCAGTTGGCTCTGCTATACGCCACACTGTTTTGTGCTTGCGCATTTGTTGGTCCGCCGATTTCCCAAATAACTCCAACGGCCATCATGAAGTCGATCTATTCGCGTCGCGAGTTCCATTTTGGGCATGATCCTGTCCCTGTCCCTGCACTGTCCTAAAATTCGATAGCCGCTCTTCTTTTTTTCTGATAATGTTTCTGCCAACTTTTGGCGGCGTTTCCAAAAATGCCTTCCTGATCGCAGGAAAAAAACGCAACCGCGAGAAAAGTGTGAAAGAAGGAGCTTATATGGGGAACTGTGGCACTCACTTCAAGTCGGCAAAACTACTTTCGTATGTATGCATTCTGATGTTGGCATTCTGTTCGCAAGTGATTGCGCAAAGTGCGCGGG
>DASXIL010000615.1:0-5376 GCA_036497985.1 Candidatus Angelobacter sp.
GAATGCGAGATCAAGAATTGAGAGAGGGACCAATCTGTTTCCTTATATTTAATGTCATCAATATTGATGTAAGGAGGGATATTTTAGGTTCATGTGGACAGAAAAGGGTGAAGGAGATTCCGTACCGAACCCAAATCCGCGCAATCACTGTTTTTTGATGTAATGACCGGCAGCCCCGATACCGTCAGCCAGGTGGTCTAGAAGGTGGTATTGCTTGTGAACGTCCCAGAATTTGCCGGTATATTTCAGCGCGTAAGGAAAAGCAGCACCAACCGCCAGTCCGGCAATGATGGATTCAATTTTTGCAGCGCTCGAAGCTGAACTCGGGGTGATGGTTTGATCAAGCACAGTTCGGCACAGCACGCCGCGATCACCCGGCGGATCTTCGCCGTCCCATTTGCCGGCGGCGCAGGAGAGGGCCATTTCGGTGATTTGTCCCGCTTCCAGTTCTCTGGCCAGTTTCGGATCTTTTATTTTCAACTGCCAGCTTTTAGCGGACTCGATGGCCGCTTTGGCGTCACCGTACTCTTCAACTTTCTTCACCCACTCAATACTGGCGGCGACGGCCGTATTGAACGCCAGCTGTTGATGGGCAAGGACCGACGCCGCATCCTGTTCATTGGCCGGAACCGGACCCACGTTGTGATACTTGGCCTGGGAGACGAGCGGCTGGCCCTGAGTCTCATACTCTTTATAGATCAGGCGCGAATTATCGTGATTCATGTGCGTATGAGTGTTCACGGCCCCAGCGACTGGAGGATAGATGCCAGTCTTCACCTGGAAAGGCCACTTATCAGGATCACCCGCCTGGTTGCGAAATTCAAACCACGTGGGCGCACGATAGCCTCCACCGGGAAGGCTTATAAGTTTGACCGCCGTGTGGTTGAAATCATTGTGAATCCAGTCAGAGTGGCTGTAGAAATCCTGGATCGCGTGAAGCGAAGCTCCCAGGACAATCAGCGTCATGACTTTTCGCGTGCGTTCGTCCGCGTTGGTTTGCTTGATGTAGCCGCCGATTACCCATTGGGTATTTGTCAGCAGGCGATTGAACAGGTACTCAAACTGCAAGTTGCGGTCCAGTTCACCGCTCAAATTGTCAAAGTGGAAAAAAACAGCGGCATCGCGGTCTTGCACGTTGTTCGCTACATACCGATTGAGCGCGTCCAACCCCTTGCCATGAAGGTTGTTCGCGGCAAAGTCGGAAACTGGGCCAAAGAAATCCGGAGAAAAGTTGCCGAGTTGCATGATCTTGCGCGCGTCTTCACTGAAGACGAACGCCTCGGCCGTCTTTCGGGTAGCTTCAGAATGCCAGAAAGTATCGAAACCAGACGCTGGAGACGTGAGAAACGCCAGAAGCATGAACAAAACAACAACTTTGCGAAGCATCTTTCAATCCCCGGGGAATAGGTTAGAACAAGATCAATATGAAATACCAATTGCTTATAAAACAAGGTGCTATTGGAACAAACCTCAAGGGAAGCCGGAGAAAGCAGCTTGCATGCCGGGGCAGCGGCACTGCCGGCGCCGAGTGTCCGCGTACTCCGCGAGTACACAACGAGCCAGTATGCTACACTATTCTTTTCAAGCACATACCGTCTAAAAAAGCATGCTCCTTTCCAAAGAATATGTCGGGTATTTAGCCCGCCAGGTAACCCAAAAATTGATTGCCGGCGAATTCATTGAAACCAAGAATGTCCCGGCGGTTTCAACTGCGCTGAACAATGCGCTGCTGGAAGAATTGCAACTGGAAGATCGCATCAACGACGAGGTTCGCTTGATCCTGGAGCAATACCAGGATGAAATGCAACGCGCGGGCGCCAGCTATCAGGAGATGTTCAAGAAAGTTAAAGGCGAACTGGTGCGCAAGTATAAGGCGGTGCTGTGAGACTTTCTCGCGACAAGGTAAACAGGCTTGCCCACAGCGTGGCTGATGCGCTGGCTACGCTCGACGACGTTGAGTTCATTGAAGATCCAAATACCATCCGTATGGAAGCGCGCCGCATTCTGGAAGAGCTGCTCATGGCAGAAGCCAAGATTGACGTAGCTGCGCGCGCAAAAATTGAAAGCCAGAAGCGCACCATCGCGGAAGGCACCCAGGAATGGGACATCCTGTACCGCAAGTACTACAACGAAGAAGTGAAAAAGTTGGGAATTTAGAGATCGAATTTTCAGTAACCGGCCAAGCGACGTTCCTGTGACGACATTTGCGCCCACAGCTGGTCCATATTTCTCTGTATCCAGACATTTGCAGGCTGAAGTTCATGCGCTGAGTTAAACCAACGGTAAGCCATCACGCGGTCCTGCTTTACACAGATGCCGCTGGAATAAAGGGCCGCCATCTGGATTGCCGCGCCCGGATCGCTTTTGTCCGTAGCTGCGTGCAGATACAGTAAGCCCTGCTCGCAGTTCTGCGCGACGCCGCCACTTCCGCGAATGTATTGCTGGGCCCGCACAAGAGCAGCACTTGGTTTGTAGTCGGGAATACGAGCTTCTTCTGCGCCCTTGGTGCTTTCTGCCGGTTTGCTGTCTGAATCAGGCAGCGCCTTGCCGGTTGATGGTTTTGCGGTGCTCGTGCCTTCGTCTGAGCTAGTCGCCAGCGGACTAGGCGATGTGGTTTCCAGCGCTGTAGGCTCAGTCTTTGGCGCTTTCAGTTCAGAAGCAGCGCCGGCAGCAATCGCATTGGCTCCGCTGGCTGTAGTTTTAGGCGACTCTGTAACCGCAGGGCTCAAGGGATCTAAAGACTGGTTGCTTCCCTGTGGTGCGTTGGCAGGAGTTGATGGATCTGATTTGGCCGGCGCCGGCGGTTTTGGGTTGGCTTTAAAGCTTGATCGCCATTGCACAAAAAGCAGGCCCAGAATGGCAGCCAGTATTACCAGCAGGAGAAGCTTGCGCAAACCACTGCCCCTTGGTTCGTCTTCCAGCAGATATTCAACGCCATCGTTGTTGTCAGGCTGAGAATTCAGGCCCAGAAAGGAAGGACCACTAATGCGACCACCGTTTCCCGATTCTTGGCGAATGGCTTCGCGGGACACAGAGTCGGCGCTCACAGCTCCACTGCGCGGTGGTTCATTGCGGAATATTGCCGGTTCGCCCCTGCGAGGAAGCGCGACAGGCATTTCATTGGATCGCTCCGCCGACTCGGCCACCAGTGTTGTTGACCTGCTTTTTACATCTGGAGGCGGCAATTGTGCATTGGCGATGGCTGCAGCGCGCGAAGCATCACCAGAACCGCGGCGTTCCTCCATACGGCGTTCTATGCGCGTACCGCACATGCCGCAGAACTTCATGCCCGGCTCATTCGCATGGCCACATCCTGCGCACTTTGTGCTTCCGGATTCGTGGGTCCTTCGTTCCGCTTGCCGTCTGTCCATGCGTACACCGCAAGTGCCGCAAAACTTATATTCCGGACGATTTTCTGTCCCGCAGAAGGTACAAAGCATGAGGCCCTTTAACTCCTTTGGCGGCCATTTGACACACGTCTGCTGAAAACAGCAGCTCAGTTATTTATTAAGATGATGTTTGGCCCGGATAAGCTGCAAGCTCAATTTTTTCTTAGGACTTCTTATACTAAAGAGGGAAAGCGGGCCTTAGTACTATCTGCGTGTGTCTGGCCCCTGCCTGATAGCCCTTTTCAAGACAGAGACATCTAGCGGGAGCTGTGTTGAGGGATAATCGGAAGTAACGATGATATTTGCAGAGGAAATCGCGCAGGCCGCCAAGCAAGCCGCAACTGAAGCTGGTTTTGATCTGGCTGGAATCGCGCCTGTCCGCAAAGAAGATATGCCGGAGCTTGGCGCCTTCATTGAATGGGTGGATGCAGGCCGCGCCGGAGAAATGAAGTACCTGGAATCGCGCACAGAGTCGGGCGAGCTTCGCCGCGCATCCGCCACCAATGCGGCGCCCTGGGTGCGTTCAATGATTGTTTGCGCGCTGAATTACAGCGCTGATCGGCCTTATTCGGTGGAGACGAATGATCCGGAACGAGGCTGGATCTCACGCTATGCCTGGGGCACAAAGGACTATCATGACGCGCTGCTGCCACGATTGCGACAGGTTGAAGCGGCCGTCAAGCAAGTTGCCGCTGCGCAAAACGCTGAAATAGAAACCCGAAGCTACGTGGATACGGGGCCAATTCTGGAGCGCGTTTACGCCAAGTACGCGGGGATTGGATGGATTGGCAAGAACACCTGCATCATCCACCAGAAATTGGGCTCCTGGCTGTTTCTGGGAGTAATCCTTACCTCACTGGCACTGCCCGCAGATACTGCAGCCGCTGATCGTTGCGGAAGTTGCACCCGCTGCATTGACGCATGTCCAACGCATGCCATTGTGGCGCCGGGCAAGCTGGACGCGCGGCTCTGCATTGCCTATCTCACCATTGAAAAGCGCGGCAGCGTGCCGGAAGAACTGAGGGCGGACATGGGGCATCACATCTTTGGCTGCGATATTTGCCAGGATGTCTGCCCGTGGAACAACAAAGCCGGCAATGCTCCTCCCTCTTCCCTGCCCGAATTCCAACCTCCGGAAAAGCTTTTTAATCCTGAATTGCATTGGCTCGCGCAGATGGATGAAGAAACATACCGCCAGGTATTTCGTGGCTCGCCGGTGAAACGGGCAAAGTACGCTGGGCTCAAACGGAATGTAGCCATCGCCATGGGAAACAGCTGTAACAAGGATTTCATAGCGGATTTACAAAAGATGGCCCACGAACCAGACAGTGTAGTCGCAGAACACGCGGAGTGGGCGCTCAAAAAACTTGCAGACAAATCGCGCTAAGCAAGTCCTGAAAAAGGAACATTGTGTTAAGGTTCTCAAGAGCTATGTCCCAGAACAAACAGCATCCGTGGACTCTTCCCCGCTCGCATACGCGTTATCTTTTGGATTTGCGAATTGTCGTCCGGGCAAAAGAAACCCTGATTGGCCGGACAAAAGACATTGCCGAAGGCGGATTGGGCGCAACCATTCCCAGCAATATTGATATTGGAGAAATTGTTGAGCTGGAGTTGCAGCTTCCGGATGCAACTGAACCATTGAAAATCAAAGCCGAGGTCCGCTATCGCCATGGCTTCCAATACGGATTCAAATATATTCAGATCACGCCGCAGCAGACAGAGATGATCCGCCGCACTACGCGCGACTTGCGCCTGGCTTAGGAATCGATATTCCGCGTTTTGATGCACGTTCCGCACGGCGGCCATTGTTGTTACTGTGATCGACATCACAGCCGAATGTGAGCCCGCTCCCTGAGAATAACTTGCGATGAACGCTCAAGGTAGAATCGTGGCTGCGCCAGTTGGAAAGCCTCTGGTATTTCCCAGCCCCTCCAAGCCCGCAATTCGGCTGCTGGTTCCCAGAGAACACGGTACATGGGGACTT
>DASXIL010000616.1:0-1772 GCA_036497985.1 Candidatus Angelobacter sp.
CGGTATTGGATTGGTGATTGGCCACGAACTTACGCATGGCTTTGACGATCAGGGCCGCAAGTTCGACCCTAAAGGCAATCTCCGCGATTGGTGGACCGCTGAAGACGGTAAAGAGTTTGAACAACGCGTAAGCTGCGTGGCCGATGAATACAGCTCGTTCACTGCCGTAGACGATCTGAAATTGAACGGCCGTTTAACGCTCGGCGAAAACACCGCAGACAATGGCGGCGCTCGCATTGCATTGATGGCGCTGCATGACCTCATGGCGCAGGCCAAACAAGACCCCGACAAGAAGATTGACGGCTATACGCCCGATCAGCGCTTTTTCCTGGGCTTTGGCCGTGTCTGGTGCCAGAACACTACCCCGGAACTGTCTCGAATGCTGGTCCGCGTGGATCCGCATTCGCCCGGCAAATGGCGCGTGAACGGCGTAGTGCGCAACATGCCGGAATTTCAGAAGGCCTTTGGCTGCAAACCCGGCCAGCCAATGGCGCCGGCGAATGCGTGCAGAGTATGGTGAGCTCGCCCAACGCACTGACCAATGTGAAAACTTCGGCCTTTACGTCCGGGTAAAAAGTGGTATGGAAGTGTTAGAAGTTTCTGAGCCCTGCAAAATTTAAGGGCACGGCTTTTCGTCGTGCCCTTTTGCATTTGCCTCGCGCTCCAGCCAGAATGGTATGTGGTGAACGATCGCATTATCGTCGAACAAGATACTACCTCGCGGGCCGCGACGGCGGCAGATTCTGTTCCTCACCAGGAATACTCCCGTCGTCTCAAAGACCGTGAAACGCAGGTCGTGCAACTTCAGCGCAAGCATCTCTGGCTCGGCAACGCGCGCATTGCCTTGTTCCTGGGAATCCTGGTCCAGTGCTGGATCACCGGCAAAACTGGCTCTCCGTCTGTTTATTGGCTGCTGGCGCCCATCGTTCTATTCGCCGTCCTCGTCATCGCGCACCGGCGCGTGGTACGCGATTTAAACATGACGAAGCGCGCGGTCTCCTTTTATAGCCGCAGTCTGGCGCGGTTGGAAGATCGCTGGGCAGGCAGCGGCGAAACGGGTGAAGAGTTCAAAGATCCGCTGCACTTATACGCGGAAGACCTGGACATTCTGGGAGAAGGCAGCCTGTTCCAGTTGTTATCGACTGCACGCACCAACATGGGCAAGCAGTCTCTTGCAGGCTGGCTTCTCAATCATGCCGATGTGCAGGAAATTCAAAAGCGGCAGGCTGCGGTTGCTGAACTGAGGTCAAGGCTTGATTTTCGGGAAGGTCTTGCGGTCACTGGCGAAAGCGAGCGTATCGCCGCCAAACCTGAAGCTCTTATTGCCTGGTCTCGTGAAGAAAGCGGCTTGCGCGATGGCCGTTGGTGGGCCGCTGCTCTCGCTCTCCTTAGCATCGCCGCCCTGGTCTTTGGTTTCATGGTGATGTGGACGCCCTTCATTATTCTTCTGCTGATCAATGGCGTCATCACTTCCCGCGCTCGCCATCGGCTGGAAAAGATTTTTGCCGGCGTTGGAGACACTCACAAAGACCTCGATTCCTTAGCGCTACTGCTGCATCGTATCGAAGTCGAAAAGTTTGAGTCTGCCATGTTGCAACAATTGCAGGCGTGGCTTCTTACCCACGGCCTGCCTCCGTCCGTTTGTATCGCCCGCCTTGATACTCTTGCTGATCTCGATGACTCGCGTCACAACTGGTTCGTGCGACTCTTTGATATCCCACTGCTCTACTCCATGCAAATTGCTTTTACGCTGGAGCGCTGGCGTCACACCT
>DASXIL010000617.1:0-4426 GCA_036497985.1 Candidatus Angelobacter sp.
AACAGGCGTGCTCTCTTTGGATCCGGAAAGACGCGTTACGCATAGCAATGTGGCTTTCGGACGGATGTTCTGGCCCAATGGAGGTGCGCCCGTGATTGGATCCACGCTGCGCGAGGTCTTCAATGATGAAACCGCCTCCGATCTCGAACATCTTTTGCGCCGCGCTGACCGCATGTCCGTGACTGCCGCGCAATTCGAAATTCCGATAGAGAAAGACAAGCTCAACGTGAGCGTGACCGTTTCCTCCGTGCAGCACGGCAAGCAGCGGTTGGGATACGTGATCGTCTTTGAGGACTATAGCGAATTGCTGAAGGCGCAACGTGAAGCCGCATGGCGCTAGGTGGCGCGCCGCGTGGCCCATGAAATCAAGAACCCGCTTACGCCGATTGCGCTTTCCGCCGAGCGTATTCGCAGGCATCTGGAACGCGGGCTGGTTCCGGACCAGGCGTCGTTGAAAGTGATTCATGGCTGCGCGGAAACGATCACTGAAGCCGTGCAGACAGTCCGCTCGCTGGTGGATGAGTTCTCTTCGCTGGCGCGATTTCCCGCGGCCCAGCCACGTCCGGCGGACATCAATGAAATTGTAGAAGGCACGCTGGCAATGTTCAACGGCAGGCTGGACGGAATACGCGTGGAAAAACAACTGGATGCCAACCTGCCGCTAGCCATGGCCGACCCTGAGGCGATCAAGCGCGCGCTGGCCAACCTGATCGACAATGCTGCTGAAGCCATGCACGATTCGCACGTACGCGAAATCCACATCACCACTTCACTGCTGGATGGGCGCGACGGCCTGGAAATTATGATTGCAGATACCGGCCACGGGATCAATCGCGAGGTAAAAGAAAAATTGTTTCTGCCATATTTTTCTACCAAGAAACGCGGTACCGGCCTGGGGCTGGCGATCGTGCGGCGCATCATTGACGATCACCATGGCTCCATCCGCGTGGAAGAAAACAAGCCGATGGGCGCAAAGTTCCTGGTAGAGTTGCCGCTGGCGGGTGAGATGGCGGCATCGGAGTCGCAGAGTGCATAGCGTGCTGGTGGTGGATGATGAGCGCGATATACGCGAGTCGCTCCGCGGCGTCCTGGAAGATGAAGGCTACAAAGTGCTGCTGGCGGAAAGCGGCGAAGCGTGCCTGGAGCAGTTGAAGAAGCGCTCCTGTGAAGTGGTGCTGCTGGATATATGGCTGCCGGGCATCGACGGCCTGGAGGCGCTGGAAAGAATCAGGCAACTGGAAGATCCGCCGGAGGTGGTGATCATCTCCGGCCATGGAACCATTGAGACCGCGGTCCGCGCCACCAAGCTCGGCGCATTCGACTTTCTGGAAAAGCCGCTTTCGCTGGATAGGACGCTCATTGTTTTGAAAAACGCACTTGAAGCACATCGGCTGCGCCAGGAGAACGCCGAGTTCAAAAAACAGTTCCAGGCCAAGAGCGTTATTGTGGGTGAAAGCATTCCCATGAAAGCCTTGCGGCATGAGATTGCCGTGATGGCGCCCACAAACGGGCGCGTGCTGATTTATGGTGAGTCTGGGACAGGCAAAGAACTGGTGGCGCACGCCATCCACGCGCACAGCCTGCGCAAAGACAAGTTATTTGTTGAAGTAAACTGCGCCGCCATTCCGGAAGACTGGATTGAAAGCGAGCTCTTCGGCCATCGCAAAGGCGCGCTGCCCGGAGCGGCCAGCGACAAAGAAGGCAAGTTCGAAAAGGCAAATGAAGGCACGCTGTTTCTGGATGAAGTGGGCGACATGAGCCTGAAGACCCAGTCCAAGGTCCTGCGCACGCTCGACGAACAGAAATTCACTCCCGTTGGCGATGACGATCCTGTAAAGGTGGACGTGCGCGTGATTGCCGCCACGAACAAAGACCTGGACGAGGAGATTTCTCGCGGCAATTTTCGCGAGGACCTGTTCTACCGGCTGAACGTGATCCCGTTTTATGTTCCTCCGCTGCGCGAGCGCAAAGAAGATATTCCGCTGCTGTCAAAGCATTTTCTGAAAGAGTTTTCCGCCGCCTATAGCCGCCGGTCGCGCGAAATCACCGATGAGGCGATTGAAACGCTTACCCGCTATTCCTGGCCGGGAAATGTCCGCGAGCTGCGCAACGTGATTGAGCGGCTGGTGATCATGAACCCCACGGCACACAAGATTGAACGCAAGCATCTGCCGCCGCTGATCCATCGTGAAGGCGGGCGTTCGACGGCCGGCTTTTCCACGCTGCACCAGGCCCGCGCCGCTTATGAACGCGACTACATCCTGAAAAAACTGGACGAGAACCACGGCAACGTGACGCGCGCTGCGGAAGTGCTGGGACTGGAGCGTAGCCATTTGTATCGCAAGATGAAGACGCTGGGGATAGCGGTGAAGGAATAGGGGGCCGTATTTGGTAATTTGTCTTTGGTATTGGCATTAACGTCGTTGACAAATCAGGCTCCGCCCTATCGAATTTTTCAAAGTCTGTTGGTCCTTTCATCAACAAACCGCTTTTCAGAATACCCAAAGCTTTTTGGGCAACTTGCTTCCTTGAAGTCCAAAGGGAGGATAGATGCCCGGAGGGTTAGAATCCTTTCCTCCAATCCACAGAACGCCAATCTCCTCTGGGACTTCGCAGTCAAGTGCCAGGGAATCCCTTGTTCTTATGTTAAGGAAAGGAAGCGTGCCGCGAAGAGTTCGGTAAGGTACAATTGGCGCTCCAACGATGCAACTCACGGAAACCTGCACATCAACAACCGGGATATTGGCAGGGGCCGCCAGTGGGCCTTTAACCTTCCATCCAGCACTCCTAAGTACATCGCGGAAGTCGTTGGCATACCTCCACGTATCATCCCCTTTGGATGCAAATATTACGATCTTTTGTCCGCGATATTGCGCCAAGTTTGATGTCAGTTTTACTTTTTGCCATTCCGAGAGTTGTCGCTCTCTTGGTGGTGGTTGTGGTGTAGGCGTTGGGGTGACTACTGTCACAGTATCAGTCGTCTTAAGGACTTCTGGCGGGAGGTTGAAGTGCTCGTTGGTTATCACCTTCGGCGCAGGCTTCGGCAGTTTTTTCGCAACCGCATCTGCAATTTTCTGTGTCTGCTCTTCCGTTAGAACGTTTACCGTTGGCACAGGGGTGGGCGTGTCATTTTCAGTGTCGGTGTTTTTCCATCCATCAATGAGTGGAAGAACTTGGGTACGAATGGTTACGGTTCCGCTCAACACTTTTGCGACAAGTATGCCTCGGATCGTATATTTCCTAGAATCTTCTGTCGTCGCGAAAGCATGAAATGACGTATAGCCTTCCAGCCCATCTTTCAAATTGGAGCGGAGCTGATCCTCCAAATTGTCTGCGAGGAAATAGTAGTAAGCTCCCGGCGCTACCATTCGCGGCTCTTTTTCAATGGGCGCGTTGACCTTACCGTATGATGCTCCCCACAGGTACAGATTTGTCCTCCACTTGTTGTGAACCTGTATTTGTTTATTCTCATAGAGCAGCAGAATGGAAGGAAGATAATCTGGGTTAGGCGCGGGGACTGGCGTGTTGAATATCAGTGCGGGCCTTGGTGCCCACCAATCAAGGGCAACCACACTCAAAATCCAAAAGAGGCTGGCTAGTACTGCAACCAATTTCCTCCGCTTGAGAAATGGGAGTGTTTTTGCTCCTAACAAGATAAGCGCGGCTCCAGCCAACCACATGAAGCCAAGTACTATTCGCGAGGCTGCCACGTTGACAACCCCGCGCAGAGACAAGAATTGATTGAGGCACCACAACACAACCGAAAACAGAAAAACAGCTGAAACGCCAATAACAGCTTTGCGTACAATTGCACGTGCCTGTTGCGAACCCACTGCGATTTGGCCTTTAGGTTCTGGAGGAAGGATTTCTGGAGATTCTCCTTCTCTGAGTTGTTTAGCCATGGCTCATCCCCGTTAATCCTCCTCTGTGGCTGGATTCGCCAAGTATATTGTTACCTTTGGTATTTGGCTGACCACAAAAAAAGTTCTTGACAAAGGCGAATAAAATACGATATAATTCACTCTCGCTTCCAACCGCCCAGGCGGATTTGTCTCCAAAGGTCTTTGACAACATAGTTTGTCGCCGCCCGGCAAAATCGGCTGGCCGCACGCTCCGGCTTGCCCTGTTAACCAAAGAGTAAAATCGGCAATCAGTACGAACGAAAAAATTAGAACGGATTTGAGGTCGCTTGAAAGCCAAAAAGAGGCTTCGACAGCCTTTTGACAGTCCTTTCGAATTGCACTTGAACCTTTGTTTGCAACAAAAGTGCCTTAAGGGGGGTGGGGTGCCGGAGAAGTTTACTAAAGGGTAAAATCTGTAGCACTCGATTTGAACGTACGTCAAATACGTCTGCAACGAAAAGGAAAGCTGTGCATCAGTATGCGCATGGGAAGAATTTCAGCACTCGCAATTTTGGTGTTTGGTA
>DASXIL010000618.1:0-10951 GCA_036497985.1 Candidatus Angelobacter sp.
GCCCAGGCCATGCGCGGCTTTGCCACACTGATTGATGCGCTTTCCTGGGCGCGAAGGTTGAAGGCATGGGCTTTGTAGTGGAGCTGGATTTCCTGAATGGACGCAAGAAGTTTGATGGGACAGAAGTGTTTTCTTTGTTGCACTATGACAAGTAGGGCATGTTTTCGTGAAATTTAAAGAAATTTGAAACGCGGCATTCATTTTTTTCACCAGTATATAGGGTGGTTTATGCCCGTTAAGACTATGCGCAAGACTTTCTCTGTGTTCTTCCTTTGCTGTACGTCGTTTTTCTGCGTCGCGGCCCAGCAGGCCCTTACGCCGTCTCAGCTTGCTGACCAGGCCAATGCCATCTCTGATCTATCCAAGCTGGGCTCCTATAAGCTGAAGGCAATTGTTGCCGTGGGAGATGAAAAGCATGGCGCAACCGGAACGCTGACGGTGGACCACGACCAGGAAAATACGCGCCAGGAGCTTGAATTCACTGACTATCACGAGGTCAGCCTAGTCAATGGCAACATGCACTATTACCAGCGCGAACCTAAGGTTCAAGTGCATGTGGCAAAGAGCATTCACGGCTTCGATGAGCTATGGCAGGTTTCGATTCCACCAGGGAGCGATGTGGGAGCAATCTCTTCGGCGAAGGTCCATGGCGTGCAGGCGCTCTGCTTTGCCACGCAGCCGGACAAGTTCACGCGCTTGCGTTATTGCTTTGAGGCTGCGACGCATCTGTTGTTGAGCCGCAAGAATAATAATGATGAGAAGGGAGAGACTTTTGAAGCTCTGTTTCTGGATTACCAGGAAGTGGATGGCGTGCATTTTCCCGGAACCATTCGCTTTATAGAACCCGAGAGGGTCGCCACGGAGGTGCGTAAGGTGGCTGCGGTGAAGATGCCCTTTGCCCCCGCTCATTTCGCTCCTCCCCCGGGGCTGCGCGGTTTCCACAGTTGCCGGGGGGTGCAGGCGGCGCGCCTGGTGAAACGAGTGGAACCGGAGTATCCCATGATTGCCAGGGAGAACCATATTCAGGGTGATGTTCGCCTACTGGTCAGAATAGGAAGCGATGGGAAAGTGCAGGAAATTACGCAGATCAGCGGCCATCCCCTTTTGATGGTAGCGGCCATGGACGCGGTGAAGAAGTGGGAGTACAAGCCCGCGCTTTGCTCGTCAGGCCCGGCGGAAAGTGAGGGAGACGTGATGGTCCAGTTCCACATGGGAGCGACCGTGCCGGGAACAAGGTCAGGGGCAAGCGCGAGACAAGCTGGAACAAGGCCGGGAATCGAAGCGCGGTAATATGTTGGTATCAAGTGAAAATTCCTCGGCCAAGCGAAATGAGATACAGAATGCCCTCAGTAAGCCAAGTACAAGTAGTTTCCCTCAGCAGTTGATCCCGGCGCTCTCTCTTTCCGTATTTTTATAAGCCCAGGCCATGCGCGGGGTGTTGTGGGCGATTCCGAAGCGGCCGCGCTGGTCGAGCAGGATCATGCCGCCGTGTCCATTGAGCCGATTTTTTAGATACTGCATGGCTTCCTGGGCGACGGCGTCAGGCGCTCCGCCGGTGCGCACGCGATCGGCAGCCCACTTGGCCAGCACCAGCTTCATGATGGGCTCGCCCCATCCGGTGCAGGAACTGGCAGCGCTTAAATTGTCGGCATAACAGCCGCAGCCGATGAGAGATGAGTCGCCCACGCGCCCGGGATCTTTGTTGAGAGTGCCGCCGGTTGAAGTTCCGGCAGCGACGGTGCCATTGGCATCCAGCGCGACGCAGCCCACGGTGTCATGGCTGGAAAGCGGGCCGGCAAAGGTCAGGTCAGGATGGCCGGCAGCTTCTTTTGCCTGCGCTTCTTTCAGGCGCAGGACCTCGCGCTCAATCACCAGGTCTTCATTTCGACAAAGCTCCATGCCGTGCTCCTGAGCAAAACGCTCCGCGCCTTCACCCACAAAATAAACATGCGGACTTTCGTCGAGCACGAGCCGTGACGCGCGAATGGGATTGCGAATGCGCTCAACGCATCCGATGCCACCGGCGCGCAAAGTAGCGCCGTCCATCATGAGGGCATCGAGTTGAACGCGCCCGTCGCGGGTAAGAAAGCTGCCGCGGCCGGCATCAAAGGTTTCGTCGTCTTCCATGCAGACGATAGCTGCTTCCACGGCGTCCAACGCCGAGCCTCCGGCTTCCAGAATGTGCCAGCCCTTTTCCAGCGCCTTTTGCACGCCATGGGTGTGGGCTTCCACCATGTCGTCAGGGATGGCCCAGGCGCCGCCGTGAACCACGATTGCAGGAAGTTGTCTCAAAATGTCAGGCCCTCAGTGAAACTGCACAAATTTTAACAGAGGGCTATAGGTCTTTGGCCTTCAGCTCTTGGCTTTTGGCCAGAGAGCCAAAAGATTAGAGGGACGTGAAACCGATAGAGCAGCGGAGCCGGTCGGTCGCGCAAAGCGGCGCTCGGGATGGCGGGTCGCACGTTTTGGTTGGGTTTGGCTAATTGCCAGTTGTTAATTGCTATCGCGTTACAGCCGTTACCAGTTCCATCTGCTTTTTCTTGTTGGCTTCCATGGCGGAGAGATCGGGCTCAAAGCAGCGGCGGCAGCGGGCTTCATACATCCCGGCCGCGCCCACCACGATGAGGTCTTCATTGGCGATCAGCCGTTGCGTGTGTTTGGCCGGATTGCCGCATTGCATGCAGATGGAGAGTGTTTTGGTGATCTCATCGGCCACGGCGAGCAGCTCAGGCATGGGATGAAAGGGGCGTCCGAGATAGTCGGTATCGAGCCCGGCGATGACGATGCGCTTGCCCATATCGGCCAGGCGCACGACGAAGTCGATCATGGCTTCGCCCAGGAATTGCGCTTCATCAATGCCGATGACTTCTGTCCGCACATCAAGCTTGGCCTGGACTTCCATGGCATTGCTCACGGCTTCAGCGTGGATGCGGCCGTCATCATGCGAGACAATCTGGTCGCTGGCGTAGCGCTGGTCAATAATGGGCTTGAAAATTTGCACACGCTGGCGCGCAATTTCCGCGCGGCGCAGACGGCGGATCAGCTCTTCACTCTTGCCGCTGAACATTGGCCCACAGATCACTTCAATCCAGCCCAGGTTTCCCCGCATTGGGTTCATTAAAAAAGCTCCTAGTTTCCGGCTTTCAGCCTCGATAGTAAATCACAATCAGGCATCCAAAGCGGCCAGCTTGCTGTTCAGAAACTCGTTGAATTCCTCAAAGTTTGCAAAAACTTCAGTGGCGCACCCCAGCAGCCAGCCGCTGATTTGTTCCACCGGCATACCGCAAATCAGATAAACAGGAATACCGATGCGATGCGCGAAGGTCAGCTCGCCCTGTGTGCCGGCGCCGCGTCCAGCATATTGGTCCCAGTAGCAGACAATTGCGTCGCACTGGTGCTCGATCAAATCAAGATCGTAAGCAATGATTTTCTGGATCGTCCGGCGGAAACGGCCGAGATCGCTTTGCTTCCACGCGCGAAACTCGCTGGCTTCGACGGCGGTCAGGTTCTTCATCTCATCTTCGGCAGGATCGTAAATCTCATGTCCCAGGGCCTTGAGCGCAGGAGTGAGCTGCGCGCGCCAGCCTTTGCCGAGATCAGGAGAGTACTCGATGGAGCCTGCAAGATAGAAAAACATGAAAGGCGATTGTCAGCGATTCAGGGTTGCGCGTCAACGCAGATTTAGCGTGGTTTGGGACGAGTTTTCCAGAGGTTTTCCTAGTTCTTTTGTCCCGAGCGTAGCGAGGGAGCCCTACGGTCTTGGAAAGTCTTTAGGACTGTAACGTTTGTTTTTTACCGCAAAGGACGCAAAGGTCGCAAAGAAAAAGAGTGGGCTGTTACGAGATTTTCTTTTTTGCCCCGCAAACCCTTCTGGCCATAGGGGACCTCTCGCTTTGCTCAGAAAAAATACCGCAGAGAATGCAGAGGTCGCGGAGACTTGAGTGTTTTGCAATGCAAGTAATTCTTTCATCCTTTTCCTAAAAAAGACCTTTTTGGCCATAGGGCTCCCTCGCTGCGCTCGGGATAAAGCAAAAGCGGACTACTCATATTTCAGCGCCCTCAGCGGCTCAATGTTCATCGCGCGGCGCGCGGGAATATACGAAGCAACCAGGCCGACAGCGGCCAGCAGCAACGCTACCGAGATGAGCGTGACGGGATCGGAGGGCGAGACGCCGACGAGCAACGATCCAATTCCACGGGCGGCGAGGAATGTCATGACCAAGCCGGCAATCAGGCCTGCTCCGACAAGGATAAAGCCCTGACGCAGCACCATCTTCAGGATGTCACCGCGGCCAGCGCCCAGCGCCATGCGTACGCCAATTTCATGTGTCTTCTGCGATGCGGCGTACGAGATCACGCTATACACGCCGACGAGCGCCAGCACCAGACCAAGCAGCCCCAGGACCACGGTGAAGCGGCTGCCCATGCGATACAGGAAGAAACCATTGACGCCGCCCAGCGACTGCTCCATGGTTTGCACGTCGGTGAGAGGAAGCGCAGGGGCGAGACTGTGTATCTGCTTCTCTACTTCTGGAATCAAAGCTTCCGGAGCGCTGGCGGTACGCAGTTGCAACGTCGCAAACGAGCGGAAGTTTTGCGCCATGGGCTCATAGTAATAGTTGATGGTCGGATCCACCGGATCGGTATATTTGCCCTGTTTGATCACACCCACAACCTCGATAAACGGTCCGGACTGTGCTGTATCACTAAAGCGCTTACCCAATGGGTCCTGTCCGGGCCAAAGCTTATTGGCCATGGCTTCACTGATCACGGCGACCCGGGGAGTTTTGGCGGTGTCCTGATCGGTGAAGAGCCGTCCGCGCAGCAGCGGGATGCGCATGGTAGTGAAATAAGCTGGATCCACTACGTTGAAGAAGGCAGAAGGCGCGGCTTCCTTGCTTGATTGAGTTTGACCTTCAGCAAATACATGGCCGCCTTCATTGGAGTATCCCATGGGAACGCTTGCAGCCACGCTTACTGACTCCACGCCCGGAAGCACACGGACGCGGTCTTCCATCTCGCGGAAAAACTGTTCTGAGCGCGCCTGATCAAAGCCGATGGTGCGCGTTTCCATGGTGAGGTTGAGAACGTTGTGCGGATCAAAACCCAGATACGTGTGTTCAGCGTTCTGGCTGCTGCGAACAAACAGGCCCGCAACCACCAGCAACATTAAAGAAACGGCGACCTGCGCTACCACCAGCACGTTGCGCACTTTGGATTTGCCTGAACCCAGGATACCGCGACTGCCTTCATGCAAGACCTGATTGAAATCGGACCGGGCGGCGCGCCACGCGGGAGCCAGGCCGACAAGCAGTCCTGTGATGAGCGCGATGGCAAGGCCGAAGCTGAAAACGCGCCAGTCAAAACTGAAATCAAAGCGGATGGGAATGTCAGCTACTGCAATGTGAATGGAGCTGATCAAACGCGTGGTCCAAACGCCGACCACCGTACCGAGGACCGCGCCCATGAGAGCAAGCAGAAGGCTTTCCGTAAGCAACTGGCGGACGATGCGGCTGCGCGCCGCACCCAACGCCGTGCGCACAGCAAGTTCACGCTCACGCGCTGTAGCGCGAACCAGGACAATATTGGCGACGTTGGAACAGGCCAGCAGCAACACCATGCCCGCAAGAACCATAAACAATATGCCGACGATCAGCATGCCGTTGGAAGGATCGGGATCAGGACGCGCCAGCCTTTCCGGATAGAGGTGGTAGGTTATGCCCCTGTGCGTTTCCGGAAATTCCTTGTTGAGCCGCTGCGCCACCACATTGGCTGAAACCTGGGCCTGCTGTCGCGAGATGCCGGGTTTCAGTACACCCAGAATCTTTACGTCGCCATCATTCCGTTTGATCCAGTAATCATCTTTATTGCCGGTGCTCCACAAGGTCCTCATGCCGAAGGGCAGGTAGGCTTGCATGTCCACCAGCGCATAGGTTCCTTGAAAGCCTTCCGGCGCAACGCCGATTACCGTGATGGAGTGGCCGTTCATTTTTACCTGCTGCCCGACTATGGAAGGATCGCTGTTGAAACGCTTTTTCCAGTAGGCATTGCCGAGCACCACAACATTTTCAGTGCCGCGCTTTTCCGTGTCCGCACCGTAGATCAATCGGCCTGCGGCAGGCTTGAGTCCCAGCGCCTGGAAAAAGTTTGCACTCACATAGCTATAAAGGACCGGCTCAACCTTGCCGCCATGCTCCATGCCGGCCAAACTCAGCGTATAGCCAAGAACGTCAGAGAATCCGTCGGCCTGGTTGCGAATGTCCTGGAAGTCAGGAAAAGGGAACTGGCCGAAAGAGTTGGCAGCTCCCTGGGCCCGGCCGTCGAACACGACCAGCCGGTCAGCATTTGCTACCGGCAAAGGCCGCAGCATGAGTCCATTGACAGCGCTGAAGATAGTTGTATTGGCGCCGATTCCCAGAGCAAGCGTTAAGGCCGCGACCGTGGTCATGGCGGGATTCTTCAACAGCATGCGCATGCCGTAACGGATGTCCTGGATTAAAGTTCTCATTGCGCCCTCCGGAGGCGAGCTGAATGTGCGGAAATTATGAGAGTGGCAATTCAATGCCCGAATCGGGAAAAGCAGGCCAAGCAGTTGAATGCCTAGCAGATATACGCAGGCGTCGCGGCGCAAGTTCCGGGATACGGTGTTCGATTTCGGACAGCCAAGTACCACAACCGCACACGCGGCGCGCATGACTCTTTTACTTCACTGGGATTGCTACCCCCATGATTCGGCTTCGACTGAGCTGTAATGGCCTCCCGCTAATGCTTCACTCGGTAGTGAAACGTCCGTGGCTCTTCCGTCTATATAATGGCTGCCGATTCCTGAAAATCTTTTAGCGCAGCGCGGCTCGTTCTGGAGGAGCAGATTGAAAACATTCTTTGCCGTCCTTTTTATTGTTCTTTTTAGCGGTCTCATTTTTGCGCAACGCAATTTTCAGCAGCAGCCTAGCTACTCGCCGCAGCTCACCGCTGAACTCAAGCAACTGCAGGAAGCGGCCCTGAAGAGCGACTACGCCTGGGACCAGCTTGCCCACCTGACAAACAACATCGGCCCAAGACCGGCGGGATCAGCGCAGGCCAATTTTGCCGCGCAGTATGTCGCCGTTGAGCTGCGCAAGCTGGGGCTCGACGTAAAGCTGGAAAAAGTCGTTGTTCCGCACTGGGTGCGCGGAGAAGAAACCGGGGCGCTGGTGGAATTTCCCGGCATGGCTCCCGGAACAACGCAAAAAGTTGTGCTTACGGCGCTGGGCGGCAGCGTGGCCACTCCGGCACAGGGAATCACCGCAGAGGTAGCGGTGGTGAACAACTTTGACGAGCTGGCGGCGCTCAGCCGAGACAAAGTTGCCGGCAAGATCGTGCTGTTCAACTACAAATTTGATAAGCACCTTGCCGCCACCGGCCACGGCGGCCCTGCCTATGGCCAGGCGGTAATTTATCGCGCGATTGGGGCGAGCACTGCGGCCAAACAGGGAGCCATTGCCGCGCTGGTGCGGAGCGTGGGCGGAGCGGACTACCGCATCACGCACACCGGCGCCATGATCTATCTAAAGGACACTCCACAGATTCCGGCGGCGGCGGTTACAGCAGAAGACGCCGACACTCTGGCGTATCTTGCGAAACAGGGAAGCGTTCGCATGCGCCTGGTGTTGACGCCGCAGAAGCTGGCCGACGTGGACTCATACAACGTGGTGGCCGACCTGAAAGGAAGCGAACTGCCTGACCAGGTGGTAATCGTTTCCGGCCATCTTGATTCATGGGACCTGGGCACCGGAGCCATCGATGACGGCGCGGGAGTTGTTGTGGCTATGCAGACGGCACAATTGATCAAACAGCTTGGCCTGCATCCCAGACGCACCATTCGCGTGATTGCCTGGATGAATGAAGAATTCGGCACCTCCGGCGGGCGGGCCTATGCTGCCGATCACAAAGCGGAAATTGCGAAACATTTTGCGGCCATTGAAAGCGATCTGGGAGCGGGACATCCTGTAGGCATCAGCATGGCGGCCCCGGCCGCAAACCTGCCGTTGCTCCAGCCAACAGCGCAGATTTTGCAATCCAGCGGCGCGGGGATCCTTCGGGCAGCGGAAGATACTGAGACCGATATCGGGCCACTGCTTGCTCTTGGCGTCCCTTGCTTCGGCCCGATTCAAGACGACCGCTTTTATTTCAATTACCACCACACCGCCGCGGACACGCTCGATAAGGTAGTCCCGCGCGAGTTACAGGAAAACGCAGCCGTGATGGCAGTGCTGGCCTATTCGCTCGCGAACTTGCCTAAAGACCTGGAGAGACCAGCGCCTAAGCCGGCGCGGGAGTTTTGAGATCTTGCAGCGGCCAGAGGATTCCACGCCGCCCGCCAATTGAAGTAGGACTGACAACCGCAGTGGGACGTCAATAGCTTTTAGGAGGCCGCCTTGGTGAGCGGCCCAGTGCTTTTTGGAATGCGGCCGCTTTGGATGCTGGCGTGCGAGGCCAGACTGAAGCTGCTTGATCTGTTCCTTGATTTCCTGTTTGCGGTCACGCGCGGCAAAGAAGACGTCGTCGGGGTCGGCGAGACGCTTTTGCTTTTCGCGGTAGCGATCGTCCCAGAAGGCCGCGTCGCCCTCTTCATAGCCCTGCATGACGGTGGTGAGTTCGTCGTTGGCCTCAGAGCGGGTCAACTCCAGCATGACTTCATAGTCGCTGAGATCTTCATTGCGAAAGACGCCAAGTTCTTCCAGACGTTTCAGCCCGGCCAGAGTGATATCAAAGCCTCGATTGAAAAGGTAAAGGGCCTGGTAGAGATGGACTTTGGTGGTGAGAGGGCGGCGCGTGTTTTCACTCATAGCGCCCTCCCGGAGTTCACCGCGAAGGACGCAGAGAACGAAGAGGAAGTGCGGTGCGATTGGTTTTGGGTTTTGTTGAATGCTGACTGCTGAGTGCTGAATGCTATTCTTGAATATAGCCATGGTGAGCCTGTCTCCATACAGGTGAACTGCGGCCTGTTGGGTTTGAGCAATTAGCAATTGCGAAAGTTACTTGCTTTTCTTCTTACTTGCTGATTTCTTGTTGTACCGTGTTTTCCTGCCGTTGGCGATCTTGGGCAGGAGTTGGCGCAGTTGTTCAACTTCCTTTTCGGTCCACGAGTGCACGTGGAAATCCCCAACGCTCACAACTTTGGGCGTTGGTACCTTTCCGGCAGCAATGTATCGGCTTAGCGTTGCCTGGGTAATACCAAGCATCTTCGCCGCCTGGCGTGTGGAATATTCTTTCATTCAGAATATATGATACAGATAGATCGTGGTTTGTCAACCTGAGAATATCTAAGATTTCTAGCGCGCTCCGCTAAACGCTGCGCGCGGGCCTACGGCGTAAGGAAGGAGTTCTTTTTTTGCTTACCCAGCCCTTATCCCTCAGCGCGCTACGCGCACCTCGGGAACGGACTGGGCTAACTTCAATTCGTTTCCATATGCACTCTTTCCCACCGCTTGCGCGGTGGGCTCAGTAATTCCGCCCCATTCGGGGCTGGAGTTTATAGTCCTAGCAATCCCGAATTGCTTAAGTGAACGGTATTGGGGCTAACTTCTGCCGCGCCTCCGGCGCTGGTTGCTTTAGGCTCCGTGCTTTTTTGCTTGTCGGGTTATTCATTGTTGTGAAGTGCCCGGTCGATTCATTTCTTATGGACTGATTCGCGCGGTAATGCGAACGATTTGCGCGAACCGGCCTTCGCTAACCTACCTGAAGACCGGTCTCGCTGTGCCACCGACCCTGTAATAACCTGTTCAATCGTCATCCCGCAAGATTGTGTGCTCCTCGTCCGCGCTGGTGCTGGGCAGAAACGCGCTGCCCGGGGTGGGAATGTAGGTCGCGTCAACCTTATGTTTTCCCGGCTTCAGGCTTGAGGTCTTCCACTTTGCCTGTCCCTTGGAGTCGAGCTGAAGCGGCTGATCAGTCTTTACGCCGTCGAGCGAGAATTGGACCGTCCCAGTGGGAATGCCGTTGCCTGCTTCGACCGTAGCTGTGAATATGACAGGTTCTTCCGTTTCAGTAGGATCTTTGTGGTCGTAAACCGTGGTTGTGGTTTTGGGGCCGATTTGTATCTGCTGCGTGCCGAGGTAGGTCTTGGCAAATCCGACGTTGCCCGTGACCATTACGTCAAAGACGCAGTTCTTGTGCAGGTTATCGGCTGTGACTGCCTCGCATGCCCGTTCTGCGATGGCCAAGCTGACGGGCCGCACCGGTTCAGTATGCGGAAGATTGCATGGCGGCTGCTCCAGCGGCCAGTCGCTCATGGTGAAGTTTTTGGTCGACGTGCCGGGCGCATAGTCGAACAGGCTGTTTTTCTCCGTCACGCGCCATGCATTGGCGAATTTCTGGTAGAGATCCAGATAGCGATCATGCAACGGTCCCGGCATTGGCCCCATGGATTTGCCATCCGGGAGTGTTGGCAGCCAGCTGTCTCCTGGAATTGCGCCCAGGATGCCCGACAGAGCTGGAGTATGCGATACATCCACGTTGAGATACCACTTGCTCACGGCGGGCCACCAACCCGGCGTAACGAACAAGGCGGTTTCATCAGGAAAATCAATCTCAAGGCCGCCGGGAGAAGACGTTGGCAGGATTCGTCCGCCTGCTCCAAGATCGATCCCGTTCAGGCCGAGCGTTTTCAGCGTGCCATCCACGCGGAGTTGGAGGCCGCTGGGATCAGGCTCACCGTTGAGGTTGGGCTCGTACGTTACACGGTATTTACCCACGCGCGCCGCGACTGCGGTATTGAGACTCACGCAGGTAGCCAGCCCATCATGAGCATCAGGCCCTGGATTGAATGAGGTTGCGATGGGCGACTGGCGCGTCTGTATTTCCATGCCATCACGGTCGCGCAGGGTTATAAACTCACCGGCACCCTGGAAGTCATAGTGAATTCCGCTGACCGTGGTTAAATGCGGATCACCGTCAGTGAGTCCGTCAT
>DASXIL010000619.1:0-3900 GCA_036497985.1 Candidatus Angelobacter sp.
GGCATGCTCTGGTCGATCTGAGCCAGGTCTTTAGCGCTCCACCGGCAAAGGAAGAAAAGATCAACCGCCTTCCCACCGAAGCATTGGAAGAATTGCGTAAGCGCCTGCATGCGGAAGGGTTTGTACTTGCCGATGGCGACAAAGCTCTGGAAGAGCTGCGCCGTCTCCGCAGCCTGTATGAGCCTTACGCTCTTTCCCTCGCCAATTATTTGCGGCTGTACCTGCCTCCCTGGATCAAGGGCGTCGTCGCCAAAGACAACTGGCAAACCACCGCATGGCAGTTGAGCCAGGCAAAACAGCAGGCCATCCCGGCACACGATGAGCACACGTAAACTTTGGGTGCTTTCTAACATTTCCAGCGGGATTGTGAGAACAACATTCGTTCTTCCCGGACGGTTGGCAATTGGGAAGGATCCCCTTGCGACGACGGGCTCTGCGAAATTCTAAGGCCGACCGCTGTACAATTTCCGCATGGTCACAGCTCCGTTGATTCCACACACCACTCTGCTGCCCGTCGCTTTATGAAACGACAGGTGCTGATCTATGGGTTAATCGGTGGAGTTCTGATTACCTTGCTCAAGTGGACGGAGTATCGGTTCCTGGTAATCGAACATTCACTCGAAATCTACGGTGGGCTGATCGCGGCGACCTTTGCCGTTCTTGGCATCTGGCTTAGCCTTAAGCTAACGGGAAAACAGCAGGCGATCGTCGTGAAGGAAGTTCCTGTCCCGGCCGGGGAACCGTTCATTCTGAACGAGAAGAAACGAGAGGAGCTCCGAATCACGCCCCGTGAGCTTGAGATCCTTGAGCTCATAGCACAAGGCATGAGCAACCGCGAGATCGCCGAAAAGCTTTATGTGAGCGAGAACACGGTCAAAACCCATTCCAGCCGCGTTTTTGACAAATTGGGGGCCAAGCGACGGACGCAGGCCGTCCAGATCGGCAAGGAATTCGGTTTGCTCCCTTAAAATCCTCACTCAAACGAATGATTTTTTCCTGCACAAGCCAAAATCACCCAAAAGAATGATGACAAGTCCCCTGCCTGATGCGGTATGGTGAGTCCGCATCCACGGAAACCCAATTCTAGTCGATCAGCACATCTGAACCTGAGAGGAACCTATTATGAAAAAGACCATACTGACCTTCGGGCTGATTTCCGGCGCCGTCTCCACGCTGATGATGATGGTCACGTTGCCGTTTGCTCACAAGATCGGCTTTAACAAGAGCTTGGTCCTCGGCTACACGACCATTGTGCTCTCGTTTTTGCTGGTATATTTCGGCATCCGCTCTTACCGCGACAATGCCGGCAACGGCCAGATCACGTTCGCAAAAGCTTTTGCGGTCGGGATCTCTATCACTCTGATTTCGTGCATCTGCTATGTCGTGGCCTGGGAAATTATCTACTACAACTTCATGCCCAATTTCATGGACGAATATGGCGCACAGATGGTGGAGAAGGCCAAGGCCGCGGGGGCGAGCGCAGCAGCCATCCAGGCGCAAGTTGAGCAAGCGAAGAAATACAAGGAGCTGTACGCAAACCCGCTCACCAACGCGGCGATGACGTTTATCGAGCCCTTCCCGGTCGGGCTGGTAATCACGCTGATTTCCGCGGCGGTCTTGAGACGAAAGCCGCAATCGCAAGCCGCACAGTCGGCATCGGGCGCGACTTATTGACTGGGTAGCCGAGGGGGGACCCTGCGTCTTAGCGGGGTCCGGCCGCCTTCATCTTGCCACGAAACAATGCGTCAATCTGTTGGCGCACAGCAACGGGTGCCTCCAGGTAGGAGAAATGTCCGCAGTCTTTCAGTGTGACCAAGCGGGCGCTCGGAATTGCCTGGGCAATGTGCTCAGCCGTAGCAGCGGGAATGAATTCATGGTCGCCCGTGATAACCAGAACTTTGCTTTCCCTTGGTCGCTCGAGACAATCAGTAATTGCTTTCCATAAAATTCTGGAGCTGTTCCATTCTGAATGTAGCATCGCCAATCTCGATGCCCAACAGTAGCTGCGCCGTGCTGAGCTGGTTGTGGAAATCCAGGGCCGCAGTAGTATCCGGCTCGGCCACCAGTTGCAAGTTGCTTTCCACCAGCTTCTGCTGTTCCTGGAGGGCTTTGAGCCGGTTCGCTTGTGCGGAAATGCCGCCTGCCACTTGTAGTTTAAGGATCGCGGCGTTGCTGGTGACGTCATTTTCCTGCACGTTCTTCCAGCCTGCATAGGACTCCGCGGCCTGATCCAGATGCTTGTTAATGACCCGGCTGGCGAGATTGTAACTGACGGTAACCGCGCCATACGGACTGCTGTTGTTAACCAGCGGGTTGATCTGCTGGTGGGCGCCGATCGAAAGCGAGACGTCCCAATTGTTCTGGCGATTCAGCTTGGCCAACGCTTTCTGCTCATTGGCTTCACTCCTCTGCTTCTCCGCCACAAGTTGCTTCACGGGCTCACTCACCGAGGCCGGCGTGTACAAAGCCGCTATTTTCGTCTGCGTATCGGCCTGGTCCGCGCCCAGTTTGATCCTGGTGGTTTGCAGCGAAAAGAGCATGGGCCGGGTCACATTCTGAGCATCTACCATCTTTGTGGTGGTGACGATGGCAGCATTCAGCTGTCCTGATGCCTGTTGAATCAGATCAAGCCGGTGCTCAAGCGCGCGTTTTTCAAGGCCAGGCAGCGCGTATTGAATGCTCTGCTGGGCCACGGTAGTGGCGTTGTACAGTTCGCAGCTCTTACGCGCTGCATCGGTTGTAAGAATCGCCTTACGCACATTGGAAATACTGCCGGAAAGCCCCCATACGAATTGCATCGGCAGGCCCGTATTCGGTTGCGTTACGCCCGCGATGGCGCTGGGCGTAAGCAGCAGGTCCCGTTGCGCCGCTGCCTGCTCGGTCACGTACTGGCAGTAAGCCTGCTGATCAGCCAGACTGCTGTTCGGCTGCGTGACCTTGGTATACTCACAGAATGCGCGCGATGCAATTACCAGCAGCGTTGCACAAATGAACAATCGTTTGCTCACCATACTCCACCTCTTCAGAAGAAAAGCGGTTTGCGGTTCAGGAACACTGTCTTTGACTTTGCCGATTCGGGGCGGTCCAATTCCATCTGGACCATGAAACCGCGCACATCGGTCCTGAAGATAGGATGGATTGCATGCTCTTCGCCCGCAAAGATCTGCTTCAGGGTGCCCACTTTGCGGCACGCTACCATGTTCAGGTAGCAGTCATAGACAGCGGAGCCCACAGAGACGCTGCCCTGGTTGTCATAGGGAACAAAAGCGAAGTAAACCGGTTTTCCCCCGGACGTAATCAGGTTATACGGGGTCTGTTTCGCCGTGGCGATGGCCTTTCTCAGCCTGTCAATCTGTTGCGATTCTTCGCGGGCCTGCTCTTGCGCCACATTGATGGCGATATCAAGCTGGGCAATTTCTGACTTTAATTCAGCCTGCTTGTTGAGCACGTCCAGCGATTTGGTATCGGTTGTACTCTTCTCCAGAATATTGTCCGTCAGCAGGACTTCGTTGATCTTGCTGTCAGTGTAGGAAGTCTGTGCCTGGTTCAGGGCTGCGCGCTGGGTGGCCGCATCGCCCTTGGTAATAAGTCCAGCGGCCAGGTCCTTGTCGATCGAGGATTCCACCTGCTTGACCTGGACCATGATGGTTTGCGTCTTCTGGTTGTCGGCCTGCTTTTGCTGGTCAAGCTGGGAGAGCTGCGGCCCCGCCGCGCGGTTATGCGTCCTCTCGCGCACAATGGCGGCCTGCAACTCCGGCTCAAGATTCAGAAGCGAGGTTCGATGCTTGGTCATTTCGGAAATGCTGCTCTCCAGCCTTTTCTCGTCGACCTTGAGATCTTCCAGGGTCTGTTTGCTGGTAACAATTTTTTGCGTGAAGTCGAGGCTTTTGTCGTCAGACG
>DASXIL010000620.1:0-7349 GCA_036497985.1 Candidatus Angelobacter sp.
CTGGATTGCCTGGACCACACCAGCCCCAGGACAAGAGTTGGGGAAACTCTTATCTGATGGCCAGTCTGTTTCTGGTCACGCGCATCCCAGCGGCAACGCCGGGGTTGGCGTCGGCGTGAATGTGCCCATGTGGCCGGGCTTCTTTTTCTTTAACGGGGCGCGTTATAACTTCACCATGGTGGGTAGCGATCCCACGGTTGTTGAAGCAGGGACCACCAATGTTCCCGTGGTAATCATTCCCCTGAGTTTCAGCTACCCGAACGGAACGGTCGTCTCGCCCCTGGCGGCGGCCTGTGGCGATAACACGAGCGTGCTCACGCGCATCCAGGGTTCGCCGCTGTTCACCACCAACGTGACCTGGGTTGAAGGCAACACTGTTGTGGGTGTCACCCAGTTTACAGATGCATTTCAGCGGGCCAACTTCTGGGCTTATGTGAGCACCAGGTCGCCCAACTACCATGTGTTGCTGAACCCGATTTCAACCACGCCGGTCCAGCAAATACCCGTGCCCGTGGGAAAAGGACAGACCAACGCCAACAATGCCTGCCCGCAACAGCCGTTTGGCACGGTCGATATGACTTTTCTGGACACGACTTTGCGCGGCCTGATCACCCAGTTGGGAATCGGACCCAATACGCTTCCTCTTTTTGTGGCCTATGACATGGTGGGAGTGCCTTCCACCGGCGGCTTCTTCTTTGGCTACCACACGGCGGTACAGGTGGCTCCCGGCGTATTCCAAACGTATGGCTTTGGCAGCTATACGGACAATCAGTTCCTGGGCTTCAACGTCGCGGACATCTCGATCCTGAGCCATGAATTGGGCGAGTGGCTGGATGATCCTGTGAACAACCCGGTGCCGTCTTGGGGCCATATCGGGCAGGTCACCGGCTGCCAGTCCAACCTTGAAGTAGGTGATCCGCTTTCCGGCAGCAATTCAACAGTGTTTACTCCCGGCTTTAACTATCACGTGCAGGATCTGGCATTCTTCTCGTGGTTCGCGCGCCAGCAGCCCTCGATTGCGGTCAACGGCTGGTACTCCACGCTGAATGCTTTCGCGTCTCCTCCGCCGGTGTGCTTCTGAGCGGGATTGGCTCGTGGGTGGGATAAAAGAAAATCAGCCGGATTGCTATTCAAGGGATGGCACAACTTCTGCCAGTTACGCCGTCCCTCCTATAAGAAATTTCAAGATTTTCTGTATCTAACAGAAAGCTCACAAGCCGACCTTGCGGGCGCGATCACGGCGGCGAATTTTGAGCTTAGATCGTCGGAGGGGAGAAGCGGCCATAAATTCGGCCAGGTTCTCGTGACGCGTGGTTTTTCTTTCCGATTCCTCAGCCGCTACCACTACCGCGGTTTTGCGACGGTTTCGCGTGATGGTTTGTGACTGCTCTAACTTCGCGTCCTTTGCAATAAGCTTTCTCGCCTTCCTGAACACATCCAGAAACATCTTCTCCGTCAGCTTGCCGGTAAGCGTGTTTTGCAGCGAGGGATGATACGAGCACAGCAGCGTACGACCATCCGACAGTTTGTATGTCTCGCCATGGCCGAAAAGAATTCCGCCTTTCGTTTTCAACTCCCCTCGGCGCTTCAGGTAATTCAGGTAGGCATCAAAGGCGATCTTGCCCAGCACCACCACCACTTTCACATTGGTCAGCGCGGCAAATTCGCGATCGAGATGGCTGGCGCAATTCCCAATCTCTTCCGGCGTGGGTTTATTCTCCGGCGGAGCACAGCGTACGGCAGCTGTAATGTAGGCATCGATAAGTTCAAGCCCGTCTTCGCGACGAACAGCGGTGGGCTGTGACGCAAATCCTGCCTTGTGCAGGATCGGGTACATAAAATTGCCGGAACCGTCGCCGGTAAAAGGGCGGCCAGTGCGGTTCGATCCATGGGCGCCCGGCGCAAGCCCTAGAATCAGCAGGCGCGCGTTGGGATCTCCAAAGCCAGGGACGGGTTTGGCCCAGTAGTCCCAATCAAGGTAAGCGCGGCGCTTGATCTCTCCCACCTTGCGGCAATGCGCAATCAGCCGCGGACAGAGCGTGCAGGCAATGATTTCTTCATTGAGCGCGCCAAGATCGGTCGGCGAAGCATCGAGTTTTATCTGGGGGCTCTGGCTGGAACGGCGTGGCATTTACTAAAAGTGTATCAGCGCAAAGCTCACACGTGGCGATGATCGCGCTGCATCAGCGAGGCAAGGGCATCCAGAAACGCTTCTGGGCCGTCCAGCGGGTTCACGTGAAGCTCAGATTCGTCTTCATCTCTCTGGTCGTAAGGATCAAGCACCACGGAAGGAACGTGTTTGTTATGTCCTTCAGAGCAGACGCGGCGGCGCTCTGAGACAGGCACGGAATTAGCAATCACAATAGCGCAGACATGGCGTATGCGAAGAATTCTTAGCGCTGCCTCGACCGTAGAAACCGGTATCACCCCGTATCCGGCATGCGCCAAAACGGCATTTCGGATGGGAGCCAACACCCTCTCTGCGGAGATAGAAAGGACTGATGGACGCATAGTTTTGTCCCGTCGGCTAACCCTTGCCCTGTTTCCGTTCTGGTTTGTTCTCAGTATTGCCCTCTGATTAGGGCGAAAGCAAGTAAAAAAAGGCTTAATTTTGTGAAGAGCTGCGGCTGTGCCAAATTTTGGCTTCACGTTTTTGCACGTAAATAGAAGCCTTTTCTTGTTGCGATTGCTGCGCTTTAACGTTTCGGCGGATAATGACTATCGCCTGGAAATGCGCAAAAGCTTTCAATTCCGTGACTTGGCTGACCTCTTTGCCAGGGCCAATGAAGAAAAGTCCGGCGACCAACTGGCCGGGCTGGCGGCCCAATCTGAGCAAGAGCGTGTTGCAGCCAAGTACGCGCTGGCCGATGTGCCGCTTCAGCAAATTGTTGCCAACCCGCTCATTCCGCCTGAGCAAGATGACGTTACGCGCCTGATCCTTGAGACCCATGATCATGAGAGTTTCTTAACAATCAAAGGCATGACGGTTGGCGAGTTTCGCGAATTCATCCTCAGCGATGAAACCGACGAAGCCACGCTAAAAGCTCTGCACTGGGCCATCACGCCCGAAATTGCCGCCGCTGTAACCAAGCTCATGAGCAACAAAGACCTTGTGCTCGCCGCGAACAAGATCCGCGTGATCACGCATTGTCGCAATACCATGGGCCAGCGCGGCGTTCTGGGCATTCGCCTTCAACCCAACCATCCGGCGGACGACGCAGCGGGAATTCTGCTCGCGGCGTTTGACGGCCTGCTCTATGGCTGTGGCGATGCCGTAATTGGCGTAAATCCCGCGACTGAAGCGGTAGAAAGCGTTAGCGCCATTCTTCATGCGCTCAATCGGCTGATTGATGCTTACAAAATTCCCACTCAGGCCTGCTGCTTGGCCCACATCTCCACCCAACTCAAGGCCATGGAGCGCGGAGCGCCGTTGGATTTGCTGTTCCAGTCCGTAGCGGGCACGCAGAAAGCGAATGAAAGTTTTGGCATCACGCTGAACATGTTGCGCGAAGGACGCGAGCGAGTCGTGGAAGGACATAAACAAAACATCTCACCACGGAGGCACGGAGACGCGGAGAAAAGCGAAGGTAGCCAACAGATGGCGATGGAGACACTGCAGATCGATGAAGCTGCGGCAATGCCGGGTGCCATCAACCATAGAAAGGCTTCAACCGGCGATGAAGCTCGTTTCAAGAAAGAAAACTCTTCCCAAAATCCTCCGCGTCTCCGCGCCTCCGCGGTGAAAAGCTCTGCGGAGTTGAACGTAATGTATTTTGAAACGGGCCAGGGCAGCGCACTTTCCGCTGACGCGCATCACGGCGTCGATCAGCTAACCCTGGAAGCGCGCGCGTATGGCGTGGCCCGCGTCTTCGAGCCTTTTCTGGTCAACAGCGTGGTGGGTTTTATCGGTCCGGAATATCTTTACGATGAGCGCCAGATCGTCCGCGCCGGACTGGAATACCATTTCATGGGCAAACTGCTTGGTTTGCCCATGGGTTGCGACGTCTGCTATACCAATCACGCCGCCGCTGACCAGAACTCGGCTGACAATTTGCTCATGCTGCTTACCGCCGCCGGCTGCAATTACTTTATGGGAGTTCCCTGCTCAGACGACGTGATGTTGAATTATCAATCCACCAGTTTTCATGACGCGCTGGCCATGCGTCGCTTGTTCAATCTGCGTCCCGCGCCGGAGTTCCTGGCATGGCTCCATGAGATGGGGCTGTATAAAGGTGGTGAACCTGCGAGGATCGAGGCTAATGCGAGGAAGCAACTCGCTGCTGGGTTGGAAAAAGCGATGAAGTGAAATTTGGTAATTGAGTAATTTGGTAATTTGATAATTGAAATCAAAGATTGCGCCTGAGTCCTTTTTGTTGGTGAACCGCATATCACGGTTGCCAACAATTCAAATTACTCAATTACCAAATGCCTTCACTTCAGCCACTTTGCCGGAGGCAGTTCTTCTTTGACTTCCACGCCGCTGGTTTGCCGCCGCATCATCTGTTCTGCCAGTTCCATGATGCGCGACGCCGCGGCTTCCGCGCTCACGCCGCGCTCATGAATATTGGAAATCAGGTTGCGATTGGAGTCGTTGTGGCCCGTGCGCGGCTGGTATGCCATGTAAGCGGAAAGGCCCTCCGCTGTCGCCAGCCCGGGACGTTCGCCGATAAGCAACACAACCACCTTTGGCTGAAGCAGCTCACCCAGATCATTTATCACTCCCACGCGGCAATACTTTACGGCAAACGGCGGGCCCAGGGTCCATCCGCGCAATCGAGCTTTCTCTGCAAGCATGGGAAGCAACGCTGGGACCTGGGAGGAAACAGCTGTCACGGAAAGTCCATCGCCAATGACAATCTGCAAATCGGCATTTAGTGCACAATGGGCCAACTGGCTGCGCGCGTTTTCATCGAGACGCCGTCCGAGATCAGGGTGACGCAAATATTCTTCCTTGGAAGCCGCCATGGTCGAAACACTGAAAAGCTTCCATCGCTCCACAAACTCAGCGCCCAGATCTCTCTTCAACTCAAACTCTGCGCGGACGGCATCGCGTGCCGCGGCGTGGTCCTGGCGCAACTGTAACTGCGTGGCTGTGCGATACGCCGCTCCCGTGCGACCGGCCAGAACGCGAGCGGGCGTGCGCGCACGGATCTTCTCGATCAGGTCCGGCCATATACTAATACCATGATTTTGATCGTCAGCCATACGATTATCCAGTGTATTTGAGTCTGCTCAAGACCGCATAGAAAGGTGGGGACGAGGGAACGGGTCATGTATGCGTCTCCGCGCTCCCTCCACTGTTAGATGGAGGCTTGCGCTGGCGAGTGTGACGACGAGTCTTGTTGATCTTGTACTTGATGAATTCGTAAGCGGAAATACAGGTGCACGCGACTAAGACGAAATGGACGACGAAGGTGTCAATGTCGGCGAAAGAGACATGCGGTAGCGATACCATAACCCTTCCAGCACACGTATATTCGCCGCCCAATGTGTGCCTTTAAGGTTACAGCCAACTTGCCCAACAACACTGTCTCATTCGCACTCAGGCGGCAAAAGTGCGATTGAGCTGTAAGGCGCGAAGGCAGTGGATGCCACTCGGAATGCACCTTAGCGAAATTATCTGACCGCATCGGGATCAACCCGAATTGGACTTCCGTAATTTCAGCTCCTGGCCGACTCCTTCGGACAGGGTGAAACAAATTATGGCAGAAGAGAAAATGAAAATCAATCGGGGAACATGGACGTTCATACCTCCTGATTCACACTGAGATTCCGCCACGACTGGATAACCGTATCGATCCCACAAAATTAGTTCAACTAAAGAGTTTCTTCACTTGACAACGCAATACAGACTCATCCTCTCCGTCGTTTCCCGCTTTCCGTATTAGTTATTAGCGAAATACCAGCGACCCAAATTCACCATTCCTATCGGCGCGAGCAAGCTCACAGATTTGGAGTATGACCTCCGCGTCGGCAACATAACGCAAAAGGAATTCGACTGTCTGGCCCCGCTGCAGATAAACCCCCGCACATAAAGCCCCGCTGATTCCTGATCGATCCTGAGTTCCCTTTTCACAGGAAAATAAATTTTCTCCGAGTCCTTGACGTGACCATATAGTTACGTTACTATTTACTAACATAATAAATATTGAGGAGATAAAAAACATGAAACTAGAAGATCTGACACTCGACGTTGAGCAACGCATCGACATCAAGGCAGCACCGGACAAGGTTTTTGCCGCCGTGCTGGAAAGGTTCGGGAAAAAGAACACCCGACCCAATGGAGAATCTCTGGAATTGCAGATAGAAGCCAAACCGGGCGGGCGCTGGTATCGCGACCGGGGCAATGGCATTGGACACCTCTGGGGCTTTGTCCAGGTCATCAAGCCTCCAAGCCTGCTGGAGCTGAGCGGCCCAATGTTCATGTCTTATCCGGCCAACAACCACATTGAAATCAAAGTTGATAAAACTGCCGGCGGCAGCCAGGTTACGTTGCGGCATCGCGCGCTTGGCATGATTGATCCTGAACATCGCAAAGGCGTGAGCATGGGATGGAACCACATGCTCGCTGAATTAAAAAAGGACGCTGAGTAAACCAACGTGCCCAGAATCGCTTCAGCCCCCAAGGACAAGCTGGATCCGATATGGAAAGCGCTGGCGGACCCCACACGGCGCTCCATTCTCGATCTGCTGCGCGACCGGCCGCGTACCACCACGGAGATTGTGGACGCGTTCCCTCACCTCACGCGCTTTGGCGTGATGAAGCATCTGGACGCGCTGCGTGAAGCCGACTTGGTCCACACGCGGGAAGAAGGCCGGCAACGGGTGAACTCATTAAACGTTTTTCCCATTCGCCAGATTTATGAGCGATGGGTCAGTCCCTTTCAGGAAGTCTGGTCAAGCCACCTGCTGTGGATCAAGGAACTTGCTGAACAAGAAGACTCAGAAAGCGGAACTAATTCACGAAAGAAGAAAAAAGTTAGGCCGCTAAACCTGCAACGCTGACCCGCGCCTCAGTGGGTCCTTAACAACTTTTTTTTAGGAGAAATCGTTATGGCAGAACTGACAGTAAAAAATGCAGTTGAAGATCATCAAGTTGTTTCCGGCGCAGAGTGGCTTGCCGCACGCAAGGAACTGTTGCGCAAAGAAAAAGAATTTACCCGGCACCGCGATCAAGTGAGCGCCATGCGGCGGGAACTGCCGTGGGTAAACGTCGACAAGCATTATGTTTTTGAAGGGCCTTCCGGCAAAGAAACTTTGGGTGATCTTTTCGGCGGCAAGAGCCAGTTGATCGTCTATCACTTCATGCTCGGCCCCGGCTGGGAAGAAGGCTGTCCCAGTTGCTCATT
>DASXIL010000621.1:0-18808 GCA_036497985.1 Candidatus Angelobacter sp.
TTTGCTGAAGCCATGACGATTTTTGCCGTCATGCAGGCCGGCTTGTTCCCGCTGATTCACACCGGGCGTCCCTGGCTGGCAGCATACTGGCTGTTCCCGATTCCCAACACCATGGGCGTCTGGCCGCAGTTCCGCAGCCCGCTGATCTGGGACGTGTTCGCCGTTTCCACTTACTTCACTGCATCATTCCTGTTCTGGGGCATCGGACTTATCCCTGACTTTGCTACGCTGCGCGATTCCGCCAAGACCCTGGTTGTCCGGCGAATCTACGGTATGCTGGCGATGGGCTGGCGCGGATCGGCCAAGCATTGGAACCGCTACGAGACCGCTTATATGCTTTTGGCCGGTCTCTGCACTCCGCTAGTGCTCTCAGTGCATAGCGTGGTGTCTCTGGACTTCGCGGTTTCGGTCGTGCCCGGATGGCACACTACATTCTTCCCGCCATATTTCGTCGCAGGCGCAATTTATTCCGGCTTCGCCATGGTCTTGATGCTGGCGATTCCGTTCCGCTATCTCTACGGCATGCAGGACTTTATTACCCTGCGCCACCTGCAAAACGCAGCTAAAGTCATGCTTGCGACAGGAATGATCGTGGCTTACGCCTATGGACTGGAAATGTTTATGGGCTGGTACAGCCAGGATAAATACGAACTGGCCATGGTGAACAACCGGCTGCATGGGCCGTACTCCCACTATTACTACATGCTGATTCTGTGCAACATACTGATACCGCAGTCGCTCTGGTCGAATAAAGTGCGGTCCACGCCATGGATGCTCTTCCTGGTTTCCGTGGTGGTGAATACCGGTATGTGGCTTGAACGTTTCGTGATTGTGGTAATGAGCCTCCAGCGCGATTACATTCCCAGCTCGTGGGGTATGTACTGGTTCACCAAATGGGACATGATGATTTTCGTCGGGACCATGGGGTTCTTTACCTTGCTCTTCTTTATCTTTATCCGGCTCATGCCGGCAATTTCCATCTTTGAAATGCGGACGCTCATTCCGCAGGCGAAGGTGAAAGAATAATGACAGCTACACCTATTTACGGACTGATGGCGGAATTTGAAACGCCCACGGAACTGGTGGAAGCGGCCAAGGGCGCTTATGCTGCCGGCTACCGCAAAATGGATGCGTATACCCCATATCCGCTGGAGGAAGCCGCAGAAGCGATCGGCGCGCACCACAATCGTGTTTCGTTGGTCGTGCTGGTAGGCGCCATGCTCGGCATGATTGGCGGATACTCGCTGGAATACTGGGTCTCGGCCGTCGCTTATCCGATCAACGTCGGCGGCAAGCCGTTCCATTCCTGGCCGGCGTTTATCCCCGTTACTTTTGAGTGTGCGGTGCTGGGCGCGTGTTTGGCGGCTGTGTTCGGCATGCTGGCGTTGAATGGCCTGCCGCAGCCGTATCATCCAGTGTTTAATTCGCCGAACTTTGTGCGCGCCAGCCGTGACCGCTTCTTCCTGTGCATCGAATCGCAAGACCCCCGGTTCAGCCCGTCTGACACGCGAAAATTGCTGGAAAGCTTCAAACCTGAAGAGATCACGGAGGTGCCGTATTAATCGTCCGGCACAAATCCGCGTTGCATGGCTGCTGTTTGCGGCGGCGGGGATGGCTGTTCTTGCCGGTTGTCGGCAGGACATGCATAACCAGCCCAAGTTTATTCCACTGCGTTCCAGCGAGTTCTATTCTGATCGCAGATCGGCGCGCTATCCCGTACCCGGAACCATCCCGCAGCTGGATGACAAGAATGTGGACAAGGAGCAGTTGGATCCCAACAGCTATTTCCTTTCCGGCAAGCATGGCAATACCTATGGCAATGAGCTTCCCGTGGGCACGGATTCACAAACAGTTGCCGCGACACTGGCACGCGGCCAGGAGCGTTACAACATTTATTGCCAGCCCTGCCATTCACAATTGGGCGACGGAAACGGCATGATTGTGCAGCGCGGCTACAAGCGTCCGCCGTCTTTCCATGTGCAGCGGCTCAAGAACGCGCCGCTGGGCTGGTTTTATGATGTGATCAGCAACGGCTTTGGCGGCATGCCGGACTACGCCGCCCAGGTTAAGCCGGCTGACCGCTGGGCGATTGCCGCTTATATTCGCGCGTTGCAGTTAAGCCAAAGCGCACAAGAGAGTGATGTGGCGTCCGCCGATCGAGATAAATTAACTAAGCCGGAAGAAGAAGGGATCAGAATTCCAGATACATCTCTAGTTTCGCCCGCAGTAACAACACCAGTAACGCAGGTGCCTGACACGACGCCAAAGGGGAACAAACGATGAGCCAAACCCTGGTCCGCGTTACAGCTCAGGATTTTGCGCCACCGGCAGTCATTGACCGCATGCGTTCACGTTCGCTCGTTGTCGGCGTGGTTTTCAGCGTTCTCGCTCTTGGTCTGACTCTGGGTCTCAGCCAGTGGGATTTATTCCTGCGTTCGTGGTTGTTTTCTTTCATGTTCTGGCTGGGGCTCACGCTTGGTTCTCTCGTGCTCTTGATGCTGCAATACGCCAGCGGCGGCAACTGGGGACGTCTGGGCCGCCGTATATGGGAAGCCGCAGCAGGCAATTGGTGGCTGATGGCACTGTTCTGGTTGCCGATTGCCATTGGGATGAAGCGCCTGTATGTCTGGGCCCGGATATGGGACGATCCCTCCAAGAGCGCGCAACTACTGGCGCACTATGGGGCGGACAAAATCCATTACTACCTCAATGTTCCGGGTTTCTGGATTCGCGGCGTGCTCTACTTTGCCGGATGGGCAATCCTTTACATGTTCTTGAAGCGCTGGTCCGTCCGTGAAGAAGCTGGCACAACGACGCCGGCGCAGTTTGTCTTTATCCAGAACCTCAGCGGCTTTGGCATCGTCTTTTACGGCCTGACGATCACGTTCGCTTCCATTGACTGGACGATGTCTCTCTACCCGGAATGGTGGTCGACTGTCTGGGGCATGCTGTTCATGGTCGGCCAGGTTCTGACGACATTTTGCTTCACCATCTGGCTGTTCACCCGGCTTTCTGAGATCGAGCCAGTCTCGCGCATTTTCAAGGTCGATTACCTTCATGACTTTGGCAAGCTCATGTTTGCCTTCGTCGTGTTGTGGGCATATCTCTCTTTCTCGCAGTGGCTGATTATCTGGTCCGGCAACATGCTCTCAGAAATCCGCTGGTACATCATGCGGCTACAGCACGGATGGCAATATTTCGGGACAATCCTGATCTTCGTCCACTTTGTCTTCCCGTTTGCGCTGCTGCTTTCACGCAATACCAAGCGCAGCCGGAGGCGGATTGTCGCTATTTCATTCCTGGTATTGTTCATGCGGCTGGTTGACCTCTTCTGGCAAACGGCCCCGAATTTTTATCCCGGCACGGAAGCGGGGCTCAACAATTTTCACCTGCTGGATGCGGCCATGTACGTGATCTGTCCCATCGCAATGGGCGGAATCTGGCTGTTCTTTTTCTATCTGCGGCTGAGCAAGCGTTCGCTCATGCCGGTAAATGACCCTGGTTTTGTCCAGATGCTGGAATCGAAACATGGATAAAGATAAATTTGAAACTCAATCCGGCGGCCACATCAAGGAAGGCCATCAGGAAAGCGACGTAAGCGTTAAGGGCGTCGTCTGGTCTGGCATAATTCTGGCTCTTGGCGGCGTCATTGCCTTTGTATTGATGATTGGCATGATCCACGGCCTGGAAACATACGAGAAAAATCACGAAGCCAAAATGACGCCCATGGAACAGCAACTCCATGACGAGCGCGAACCGCTAAAAGAAGGGTTAGGCAAAGTGGTGCCAACCAGCGAAGGCGAAGTCAAGCCTGCGCCTGACTGGTTTGAGCGTGGCAAAACGGAAGCGCACCTCAGTCGCACCATCAAAGCTCCTCGCCTGCAATATGACGATGAGCACGATATGCAGGTCTTCAGTGGATCAGAAGAGAAGTGGCTTAGCTCCACGGGCAAGTCACCCGATGGAACCATTCATATCCCGGTCAGCCGCGCCATGGAAATTCTTGCGCAGCGCGGTTTACCGCCAGTCAGCGGACCATTTCAGCCCGCAAACGTGGGAGCGCCCAGCGCTGCTTATCCCTCGGGAGCGGCCGATACCGGCCAAACGAGTCGCGCGACGCCCACAGCAGGAGTAAAGAAGTGAAGTACGGCAGTACAATTCGGAAAATGCTGGTTGCCGTTGCGATTGCAGCCTGCGCTTCGGTTTCAGCGTGGTCTCAGGCCGCGCCCAAGCTTCAACCGGGCGACTCTGTGGCCAATACGAAGCCTTCGATTCTTGACCAGGTCGGGCTTGATCAGCGCTTGAATCAGCAGATTCCGCTTGATCTGACTTTCAACGATGAAAGCGGCCAGGCAATCCAGTTACAACAATATTTTGGGCAGAAGCCGGTGATTTTGATGCTGGTGTACTACCAATGCCCCATGCTGTGCACGCAGGTTTTGAACGGGTTTACGGGCGCCATGAATGGCATTGTGCGCTTTAACATTGGGCGCGAATTCAATGTGGTAACGGTCAGCATCGATCCACGTGACAAACCAGAAGGTGCTGCCGCGGCAAAGGCGAGATACATCAAACGCTATCGCCGCGCGGGCGCGGCTGAAGGCTGGCATTTCCTTACCGGCAAGAAAGACCAGATCGACGCGCTGGCACAGGCCGTAGGTTTCCGCTACGCCTGGGACCCGGAGATACAGCAGTACGCGCATGCCAGCGGCATCATGCTGCTCACGCCGCAGGGTCGCGTCGCCCAGTACTATTACGGAATCGAGTATGCCCCGCGCGATATTCAACTCGGGCTGATCGAGGCGTCAAAAGGCAAGATTGGGAACGTGGTGGACCAGGTCCTTCTGTATTGCTACCACTATGATCCCCGGCAAGGCCGTTATGGCGCCGCCATTTTCAATGTTTTGCGCTTGAGCGCCCTCGCCACGGTTCTGGCGTTGGGTGGTTTTATGTTGATCATGTTTCGCCGCGATTCGCTCGCTGCCCACAAGGGCCGCTTAACCAGGACAGCCGAATAGATGCAACTGAACTTTCCCATTTTTCCGGAGCAGGCCTCGAGCATGGCGGGGCAGGTGGACGCGCTCTACCTGTTCCTGGTGCTGATTACTACTTTTTTCTCCCTGCTCATCGCCATTCTGATCCTCTTCTTCGCCATCAAGTACCGGAGGACGCCGGAACGCCAGGCGGAACAGATCCACGGCTCCACTCTGCTGGAGATCATATGGACGGTAATTCCGCTCGGCATCTCGATGGTCATCTTCGTCTGGGGCGCGGTCATTTATTACCACATGGAACGCTCGCCCTCAAACCCGCTGGAAATTTACGGTGTAGGCAAGCAGTGGATGTGGAAGTTCCAGCACCCCGGCGGCCAGCGTGAAATCAATACGCTGCACGTGCCCATTGGACGCGACGTGAAAGTTACCCTGATTTCACAGGATGTGATTCACAGCTTCTTTGTTCCGGCATTCCGCGTAAAGCAGGACGTGCTGCCGAACCGCTACGTCTTTACCTGGTTCAAGGCCACCCAGACCGGAACTTACCATCTTTTCTGCTCGCAATATTGCGGCACCAAGCATTCAGGTATGGTGGGGCAGGTGGTGGTGATGACGCCGGAGGATTACGCCACCTGGCTGGCCAGTGGAAAAGCTGAAGGCTCACTGGCGTCGCTGGGTGAAAAAGCATTCCAGCAATACGGATGCACCACGTGCCACCGGCCGGATTCAGGGGCTCGCGGCCCGAACCTTGAAGGCGTCTATGGCCGTCCGATCCGCCTTACTGACAACCGCGTGGTGCTGGCGGACGACAATTACATTCGCGAATCGATTCTTGAACCGAACGCCAAAGTCGTTTCCGGCTTCCAGTCCATCATGCCAACGTTCCGCGGCGTGGTGAGCGAGGACGAGATCATCGCGATAACCGAATACATCAAGCATCTGTCGCCACAACAAGCAAACCCGCTGAACAACCGCACATCGCCTGAGGAAATCCGTGACAGCGAAGTGCCGAACATTCAGCAGCAAAATCGCCAGCCGAACCAGCAACAACCGGCGCAGCAAACCCCGCAGGGAACGCGGCCTGCAAATCCATCTGGGAAGAAACCATGAGTACCGCAACAGCGATCGTTAAGCCGGTAATGCCCGAAAAGCATTTCCTGAATGACAATTACGGAATCAGATCGTGGCTGCTGACCAAGGACCACAAGCGGATCGCGATCCTGTATCTGTTTTCCATCACTGTCTTTTTCCTTGTCGGTGGTCTCTTTGCGTCCCTGATCCGTCTGCACCTGCTTACCCCAAACGGCGAACTGTTCGAGGCTGATACCTATAACAAATTGTTCACCATGCACGGCGTGAACATGGTCTTCTTCTTCCTGATTCCGTCTGTGCCCGCGGTACTGGGCAACTTTCTGGTGCCGATCATGGTTGGCACAAAAGATCTGGCCTTCCCCAAGATCAACCTGCTGAGCTGGTATCTGTACATGGCCGGCGGCACATTTTCCATGGCTGCCATGGTTTCCGGCGGCGTGGATTCCGGATGGACGTTTTACGCTCCGCTCAGCTCCGGCTATTTGAAGACACACGTCATCATGCTGGCCGTGGGCGTGATCATCGCCGGCTTTTCCTCGATTTTCACCGGCCTGAATTTCATTGTCACGGTACACCGCATGCGCGCTCCGGGCATGACCTGGGGCAGACTGCCGCTTTTTGTATGGTCAAACTACGCAGCCAGTCTGATCATGATTCTGGGAACGCCGGTGATCGCGATCACCCTGATCCTGTTGGCGCTGGAACGCGGTTTCCACATCGGTATTTTTGATCCAAAATTAGGCGGCGATCCTGTGCTGTTCCAGCACATGTTCTGGTTTTACTCGCATCCCGCCGTTTACATCATGATTCTGCCCGGCATGGGCGTCATCAGTGAAATCGTTCCTTGCTTCTCCCGCAAACGCATTTTTGGATACTCCTTCGTCGCGTTCTCCAGTATCGCCATCGCGGTCTTCGGCTTTGTCGTGTGGGCGCACCATATGTTTGTGGCTGGTATCTCGGTTTATTCGGCGCTGGTGTTCTCGCTGCTGAGCTACGCGGTGGCTATCCCTTCGGCAGTAAAGGTCTTTAACTGGACCGCCACCATGTATAAGGGCTCAATCGAGATGACCACGCCCATGCTCTATGCCATGGCGTTCATTGGGCTGTTTACCATCGGCGGCTTGACTGGACTTTTTCTGGCCGCGCTCGGGTTGGACATCCATATTCACGATACCTACTTCGTCATCGCGCACTTTCACTATGTGATGGTAGGCGGCATGGTTACGGCTTATTTGGGAGACCTGCATTTCTGGTGGCCCAAGATAACAGGGCGAATGTATCCTGAAGCGCCGGCCAAGCTGGCCGCGCTGATTACCTTTATTGGCTTCAATCTGACTTTTTTCCCTCAGTTTCTTCTTGGATATATGGGCATGCCGCGCCGTTATTGGGCATATCCGCCTGAGTTCCAGGTGCTCAATGTTCTCTCCAGCGCGGGTGCTTCAGTGCTGGCCGTGGGCTTCCTTCTGCCATTGCTGTATTTTGCCTGGTCGCTGAAGTATGGCGAAATCGCAGGCGACAATCCATGGCAGGCCACGGGCCTGGAATGGGAAACCAGTTCACCGCCGCCGACGCACAATTTCCATCACATTCCCATCGTCACCAAAGATCCGTATGCCTACGGAGAAGATCCGGAGGTCACCGTTGTCCACTAGCCAGACAACCACTAGCGAACATCATCCGGCGCTGGCGCACCAGTTTGACAGCATGGAGCAGCAGCAGGAAGCTTCCACGTTTGGCATGTGGGTATTCCTGCTCACGGAAATCATGATGTTTGGCGGACTGTTCACCGCCTACCTGATTTATCGCCTTAAGTACTATCCGGCCTTCGTCGCCGGCAGCACCAGCATCAGCGTTTCCTGGGGATTCGCCAACACGCTCGTGCTGATCGCCAGCAGCTTCACCATGGCCATGACGGTTTGGGCGGCGCAGAATGGAAGACGCAAAACGCAGGTCTGGTTGCTTCTGGCCACTATGGTCCTTGGCGCGGCATTTCTTGGTGTTAAAGCCAAGGAGTATTACGACAAGTGGGATGAGTGCCACATTCCCGGCCACGTGATTGGCAAAGGTTTCAACGCGTGGGGCGGCTGCAGCATCACGGACAAGAGCCTGGGGAACATTGCTGAGGAGATCAGGGACCCGAACCACCATGGCAATCCCAATATCCCCGTAGTCGCAGCCGAGCAGACAGCCAAGCAGACGGAAATTTTCTTTTCTTTCTATTTCGCCATGACGGGCCTGCACGCTTTCCACATGGTGATCGGCTTGGGACTATTGGCATGGCTCTTATTGCGCGCAAAAAGCGGAGAGTTCGGTCCGGCTTATTACACGCCGATAGAACTGGGCGGCCTGTACTGGCACTTTGTCGATATTGTGTGGATTTTCCTGTTCCCGTTGCTGTACCTGATTAGCCGGCACCAACACGGAGTTTAAGGATTTTTTGAGAGAAGAATATGTCTGATCAATCGCATTCACATCCCACTCCCGGCCTTTACCTACTGATCCTTACGGCCTTGGTGATCGGCACGTGCCTCACCTGGGGCATCGCTTTTGTTGATTTGGGAAAATGGAATCCGGTGGTGGCCTTGACTATCGCAGTGATCAAAGCGGTCCTGGTCATTCTTTTCTTCATGCACGTTCACTACAGCAGCAAGCTTACCAAGCTTACGATCTCTGCCGGTTTTTTCTGGCTGATGATCATGATCACGATGAGCCTGAGCGATTATCTGACGCGCACATTCCTGCCGCAGTAAGCACACACAAGATCGCACCACAGAGCACACAGAGGAACACTGATAAAACGAGCTTAACTCAGCTTCTGGGTTCCTCTGTGTTTTTCTCTGAGTCCTCTGTGGTAGATGGGTTCACTTCATCAATATCTCTTCCAGAAAATCCAGCGCGCGCGGATCGTTCATCTGTCCCAGCCAAAAGATAGCTTGCTTGCGCACGGCGGCGTTCTTGTTGGTTTTGGCCACGTTGATAAGGCGCGGCACGGCATCGGCGTCGTGCATCTGGCTCAATGCAAATACCGCTTTCTTCTTCACTTCTGTCTCAGGATCGTTTTCGATTGCGTCAGTAATCTGTTCCGCGGCTTTCCTGCTGCCTTTCTGCGCCAGCCAAAAAATTGCTTGGCCTCGAACGCGCGTGCTCTGGTCGTGCCGCGCCATGTCGATCAGCTCTTTGAGCGCTTCCGGCTCCTTGCTTTGCGAGAAAGCAAAAGTGCCCTTGTCGCGCACTCGATCATCCGGATCTTCCTTGATGTACTTGCGCAGCAGATCCAGACCTTTCTTGCCGCGTTCCACACCCAGCCAGAACGCAACGTTCTCGCGCAGTGACGAGCGCTGGCCTGGCTGAATCATTTTCTCCAGCGCGGCGTCCGCCGCGGGAATGTCATGCAGCGCAATAGCCATCACTGCCTGGTGTTCGGGATCTTTCTTCCGGTATGGACCCTCGGTGGCTTCGGTTGAGATCATTCCACTCAGGAGATCTATGCTTTGCTCCGGCTTCACATCTTCAAGCCAGTAAACAGGAAGATTCGCGAAGTCGAGCGCACAATTGGGGCTATAAACTCGGACTTTCATGATCTGTTTTTCTTCCGCGCGCAGGAAAATAAAGGCGTAAGGCAGTGCTTCCGGCGGCGCACAATCAGAGACCGTCCCATTGAACGAACCGCCTTTACCAGACTCCAGCTTGCAGCCCATACAACATTTGTTTTTGGCCGCTTCGACTCCATCCACTGAATCAAAGCAGCACATGGTGCGGTCTTTGGCGGCGGCAGGGATTCTGTAGCCGATCCAGAGGGGCCCCGTCTGTTTTTGCACCAGGCCATCCACCGTTGTCTTGAGTCCTGCCAATGCTGAAATGTCCTGCAGTTTCGCGTTCGAAATTTTCGGCTTAGGCGCAGCCTCCTGTGCCGCCATGATCGCGGCGCAGCAAACCATCAACATTGCGATTGCGTTTCTCTGCCAGCGTTTCACGGCGCGCTCCTTTATTTATTGAGAATTTCCATCATGTAGTCGCTGATTTCCGGCGAGCTCATCAACGACATTTTCTCGATCAAAGCCCTCTTCAGCTGTGGGTTAGTCTCTTTTTTAGCCAGAGCGACCATCTCTTTCCCGGCGCCGTGCAGAAACAGCGCATTGATAACTTTCTTTTTCACCGAAAGATCAGCTTGTGAGCTATAGACCTTGGTTAAAGCAGCCAGGCTTTCGTCACCGCCAACCAGCCCAAGGGTATTGATAGCTTTGTCCAGGACAGCCGGGTCCTTCTCTGTCTGGACGATCTCCGCCAGTTCATGAGAACAGCCGCAGAGCAGCATGGCGCCCACCGCCTCTTCGCGCGTGGCAACGTCAGGAGAGTTTTTATAGAACTCGAGCAATTCGGCGCGGCCTCCCATCATGCCCAGGTAGCGAATCGCCTCGCGGCGAAGCTCAGGATTCTTTTCCGTTTTTGCCAGCGCTGCAACGTCATCTTTGCAGCCACACATGAGCCACGCCTGAAAAACGCTCTTCTTCACGCCCACGTCGGTGGAAGAGCTGTAAATCTCCTTCAAGACCGCACGATTGCGGGAATTGCTGTTCATCCCAAGGTTGCGTATCGCGCGTTTCTGTAGGTCCGGCTGGTTGTTCGCCTTGGCCACTCCCATCAGAATCTGCTGGGCTTTCTCTGAGCCGCTTTGCGACAACACGAAAAGTGCTCTTTCCTTCAACTTCGGTGGGTAATTTCCCGTGATGATCTTTTCTAGCAACGGAACGGCTTTTTCCGGATCAGAATTCATCAGGCTCTGGATTGCCAGCAGCTTCAGTTCTTCGTCGGAAATGTTGTCTGGATTGCTGACGCCGCGAATTTCCTGCTCCAGCGCGCCGGCGTCGCGCAGCCAATTGCTCTTCGGATAACTTTTGCGTAACTCGCCGATGGCCGTCAGCGCCTGGGCCTTGTTGCCCGCCTTGTTGAGGGCATAAGCCTTCCAGTACATCGCGCCGTCAGCCTTGCGGCCATGGATCTTCACCACTTCATCAAACTGCTTGATAGCGTTATCGTATTCGCCATTGTCCAGCGCGTCCTTGGCGGACTGATAAAGCTCGTCTTCATGCGCGTTGGCTTTTTCCGCGGTTTGCGGGTCCAGCAGTGAAGCCGATGGGATCTGCTGCGCGGCAGCGGCGGACGCCAGTCCAAAGAAAACAACTATGTTTAGAAAAAGGATTACAAATAATCTGCGATTCATCATGGGTTATAGCCTCTGGTTTACGCCGCCGCCGGAAGGCTCCGGACGGCGCGCTCTTGAATTCACTTCAGAACCAACTACACGTACCTTGAACAAAAGTCCTTCAGACTGGATGGTGTGGCGCACCTGCTCTAAATCTCCGGGCGAAACCTCTGCCGGACCGTTGGCGATCTCCGCCAGCACGCGTCCCAACTGGTCGAGCAGGCGCGCAACCTGCGGATCGCCGGCCTGCTGCGAGCTCACGCGATAGAGATGGTTGCTATCAAGCAGCTCGCGGGCCTCAGCTTGTTCACTGGAGAGATTGATAGGCCCTTTCGTATCGGCATTCATGATTTCGACGAGAAGCATCTGTGAGCGTTCCAGGTGATCGCCGACGGCAACTAAAATCACCCGCTGCGGATTGACCTGTGAAGGCGGTTGTTGCGCAATCTGTTGTCCAGGGCGCGGCCAGAAACGGCCTGCAAGAAATGCTGCGGCCAGTAACAGGGCCATTACTCCAGCAAATGCCCATTTCGGCGGCGACGGTCTGAGTAGCCGCTTGAGAAAGCCGCCCTCTTCCGGTAGACGGTCGCGCAGGTTAAGCCAGGTCTTTTCCTCGAATCCCGGAGCGGGCTCAGGGACTTCCAGCGGCTCGATCTGCCGCAGAGTCGATTGCACGCGCGCAAACTCAGCGCGGCATTCGGGACAGGCAGCAAGATGGCGCTCGACTTCCGCCGCTTCGTCGGCGTCGCCGTAGTAATGCAATACGATTTGTTCTTCGCTGAGATGGTTCATTTCACCGCACTCCCACCCCATCGCGAAGAGCGTGCTGGGGATCCCTGACCGGCATATGGCTCAAGCTGCTGCCTGAGTTTTTGCACGGCACGGAAAACGCTGTTTTTGGCTGCGCTGGCCTTCAGGTTCAGGGTCTGGCTGATCTCTTCAATCGACCTGCCTTCCATATGCCGCATGGTGAAGGCCACACGCTCCGCCGGCGTAAGCAAGCCCAACGCTCCTGCAATCTTGGTCTTCATTTCTGAGCTGAGCAGAAGACGGTCAGGCCCTGGCTCTTGAGCCGGGAGCTGGATCTGTGTTCTGTCTTCGGCGTCAGGGTTATCGACGATCTGATATGTATCTTTTGTCTGCATATGCGTTTTTCTCGCGCCCAGGAAGTCGAGCGTGCGGTTTACAGCGATCCGGTAGAGCCATGTGCTGAAGTTGGCGCGAAGCTCAAAACGCTCCAGGCTCTTATAGGCCCGCAGGAAAGTTTCCTGTACAAGCTCTTCCGTATCCTGCTGGTTCCCGGTCATGCGGTAGATCACGCGAAAGATGCTGCGGGAATGGCGCTCGACCAGGACGCGGAAAGCATCTCTGTCGCCGGCCAGGACCTGCGCCACTACCGTTGCATCTGTAACTTCCATTCGATTAACTTAGACCGGAATTGAGGGAAGCGGTTAGGTTTTTCACCGCAAAGGGCGCGAAGGACGCAAAATGGAAAAGGAACTTTTAGGAGCCAATGCCCGGCATTTCCTGTCCTTTGCGATCATTGCGCTCTTTGCGGTGAATCAGGGATTTGATTCGATGGAAGCCGCGACTCGCAGCACGGTGCTCTCATCAAAGTGCTGGCCCAGAATCTGCAGGCCAATCGGCAGGCCGGCGGAGGTCTTGCCACACGGGACACTGATCCCCGGGACACCGGCCAGATCGGCGGTGACGGTGTAGATGTCGGCGAGATACATAGATAAAGGATCGTCGGACTTCTCGCCCAGCTTGAATGCCGGAGTCGGTGCCGTGGGTGTAACGATGGCGTCGACTTTCTGGAACGCCTGTTCGAAGTCGCGCGTCAGTAGAGTGCGCACACGCTGCGCTTTCAGATAATAGGCATCGTAATAGCCGGAGCTGAGGGCATATGTGCCCAGCATGATGCGGCGTTTTACCTCTGCTCCAAAAGCCTCGTCGCGGCTCTTGCGATACATCTCAGATAAAGTGCGCGCGCCTTTGGCGCGATAGCCGTAACGCACGCCATCATAGCGGGCCAGGTTGGCGGAAGCCTCTGCCGTGGCGATTACATAATAAGTTGGGATGGCATAGGCCGTATGCGGCAGGGAAATGGGAATGATCGAGCAGCCAGCGGCGCGCAGTTTGGCAATTCCTGTCTCTACAGCTGCGCGAACTTCAGCATCCAGGCCGTCACCAAAATATTCTTTGGGTACACCGATCTTCAGGCCGCTTACGGGCTTTGCCAAATCGGCTTCGTAGTCTGGGACCGGAACGTCAGCAGAAGTTGAGTCGAGCGGATCGCGGCCGGCGATCACGCCAAGGAGAATCGCCGCGTCCCTCACTGTTCTGGTTAGCGGGCCAATGTGATCAAGCGAAGAAGCAAACGCTATCAGGCCGTAGCGGGAGACGCGTCCATAGGTCGGCATGAGCCCGACCACGCCGCAGAACGAAGCCGGCTGGCGAATGGAACCGCCTGTGTCAGAACCTAGTGTTGCCACAGCTGTGCCTGCTGCAACAGCGGCAGCCGAACCTCCACTGGAGCCGCCAGGGACCCGCGACTTATCGCGCGGGTTGCGGACTGGCCCGTAGGCCGAGTTTTCATTCGACGAGCCCATGGCAAACTCGTCACAGTTCATCTTGCCCAGCACGATCGCGCCTGCGGCTTCCAGCCGCGCCACAGCGGTACAGTCATAAGGAGGAATGAAGTTCTCAAGGATCTTCGATCCGGCGGTGGTGCGGACGCCCTTGGTTACCATCACATCTTTAATTCCAACTGGAACGCCCGCCAACTGCGGTAGAGCAGCACCTTTACTTACCAGATTGTCAATCCTTTTTGCCTGGTGTAAAGCGCGTTCTTCACTGAGAGTGAGATAAGCGTTGACTTCGGAATCCTCTGCTTTGATTTTGCCGTAGAACTGCTCCACTAGCGCAGACGCGGTGATTTGCTTTGCCGCAATGGCGGTCCGGGTGGAGTCGATGGTGAGCGAATTCAGGTCCATTGTGTTTCTATTGGGCTAAAACCAAAAATCTCACCACGGAGGCACGGAGAAAATCAAAACCTTTGAGACCACAAAGCTATTTCTCGATCACCTTGGGTACTTTAAAAAATTCCCCATCGCTTTGCGGCGCATTCTGCATCGCTTCAGCATGCGGCAAAGACGGAACAGGAATATCTTCGCGCGATGCGTGCGCTGAGCCGCTCCAAGGCCCCATTTCTGCTTGGCCAAACCTGGCCGAAATCTGCGCCATCGGCGGAACATCCGATGTGTCCAGTTCGTTCAGGCGATCGATGTAATCAAGTATCGAGTTCAGGTCTTTGAGCATGCGTTGGCGTTCCTGGTCTGTGAGCTCCAGATTGGCCAAGTCGGCTACATAAGAGACGTCTTTTTCAGTGACTTTCATTGTTAGCACTCAGCAGGCAGCAGTCAGCATTCAGTCCAACCACATACTTTCAATTGCATGCAGCCATAAGATCACGAGTTTTCTGATTTGGCTGAGTGCTGAGTGCTGACCGCTGATTGCTTCACTTTAAACTGCACGCTCTTTACCACTGGTCCCAACAGCCCTTCATAACCATTCAGGTATCTTGGGGCAAAAGACTGGAGCTGATTGCGCCAGCTAACGTCAGAAACTTCAACGGTCAGAGCGCCATCGGCAAAGCTCACAGCTTGCGTGCGGGCGGCCACTTCTTTGCCGCAAACCAGTGGCCATGCCAGGATTACCGCTTCGTCCGCCGGGCGTGTGCGCAACAGGTCCTGCATGATTTGGCGTAAGCCGGTGCGCACAGCTTCCATCGAATCCTTTACCTCAGAATAAAGATTCTAGCATTCGAGATGGTCTTGGCTGGATGTCGCCCTGAGAGCCCTAGACCACGAAAGGCACCAGCGCTTTCACGCGCTGTTTGTAATCCAGATAGGCGGTACCGAACTGCTGGACCATAAAAGCTTCTTCCATCCGCAGTTTGAGACCAAAGCCCAGAAGCAAAAGAACAAAGCCCACAAAGCCACGCAGCTCTCCATGGACGATCGCCGTACTCAGGTAAGCCAGCAGCAAGCCGGTATAGATCGGATGGCGGACAATACGATACGGGCCGCTTTGAATCAGTTCATGTTGTTCTTTGATTGTGATGGTTCCGCTCCAGTTTCTTCCGATCCAAAAGCGCGCCATGATCGCAAACCCTACGCCGGCGGCGGTAAGGACCAGTCCTGTCCACAGCAACGCCACATCGTGTCCAGGCAAGACTCGCTGGCGCAGCCAATGCGGCCAAAGGCCGCGGCCAAAAAGTAAACAGAATGCCGTCGTGGCCAGGATGGATTGTTCCAGGCGTGACGCAGTGGTTTGCCTCTGCACGCTGCGCTTCGCCATCAGCGCGCTCAACAGCCAGACGATCCAAAGGGCTGTCCAGAGATACGTTACGCCTGCGCTGAAAATAGCTTTCGTGGGCATATGCCAGAAGATACGACTTCTTGGCCGGACCGGTTCATTCTCCGCTACCCACCGCAAGACCTCAAGCATCTAGGTCGACCCTGCATCACGTCGCGGATTCGATACTCTAGTGCTTTAAATCCAATCACTTAGGCGCTAAGTTTGAGTCCCGTTTAATGCCGAACTCCACCGCTGAACCATGAATTACACCCATTCAGAGAAACGTTGTTCAACAACGGCAGCCCGGCAATTACTATAATCTCGAAATCAATATCCCTTTTTGTTTCTGTCTCATAGCTTGGAAGAGGGCGCCGGGAGCGGCGCAAGGAGAGGCACAACTAATGCACAAGCCGGTTAAGTACGCAGAGAAAGTCCTGACTTATGGAGCAAAAGGCGCATGGGCTGTTTTTGAAAAAATCAACAGCATCAAACCGCGTCCTTCATTCACGCCAAAGTGGTCAGACAAGCCGATATTGAAGTCGTGGGAAAAGACGAAGCCGCCGCTAGGCTGGCCGCGCTCCACTGACTCTCTGTGTCCCAAGTGCGTTCCAGAAATCCGGCAGCAGATTGTTGACGGCAAATTGCCGCACGAGATCCTGCTCAACGAAAAAGCCGGCGAGATCAAAGCCACCATCGTGGAGCGCGACGGAAAAATTCTGATGGTGAAGGATTGTCCCATCCACGGTCACTTTGAAGATGTGATGGCCGTTGACGTTGAGTTCTTCAAGCACCTGGAAGATGTGTTCCCAGGGCGCGACATCGCGGCGCACAACGACGAAAAACTACATAATCACGGCACCAGCACGGTAAAGCACGGCCGCGGGTCGGTATTGACCATTGACCTGACCAACCGCTGCAACATGATGTGCGATCCCTGTTTCATGGACGCAAACCAGGTCGGCTTTGTGCATGAGCTGACGTGGGAAGAAATCAAGACCATGCTGGACAACGCGATTTCGATCAAGCCGCGTCGTCAGATGTCAGTACAGTTTTCCGGCGGCGAGCCGACTCTGTCTCCATACTTCCTGGATGCAGTGCGCTATGCCCGCCAGGTTGGATACAACTCAGTGCAGGCCGCGACAAACGGAATTGAATTTGCCAAGTCGCCCGAGTTCTGCCGCCAGGCTGCTGAAGCCGGCTTGCGCTATGCGTACCTGCAGTTTGACGGCATTGGCAATGCGGCGAACTCACATCGCCAGGTCGGCAATCTGTTTGATGTGAAGCTGCGCGCCATCCACAACCTGCATGAAAACGGCGTGGATATTGTTCCGGTCACCACCATCATCAACGGCATCAACAATGAGCAGGTGGGCCGCATTATTCAGTTCGCCCTGGACAATCCCAGGACCATCAGCTTCCTGAGCTTCCAGCCGGTTTCATTCACTGGCCGCGATGAAGAGATCACCGATGATCGTCGGCAGGCGCAACGTTACACGTTGAGCCATTTGGCGCATGACGTGAAAAATCAGACCGGTCTGGGCGAGCCCAAGCGTGACTGGTTCCCGATCTCATTTATGTCCACGTTCTCTGACTGGGCTGACCTGATCCATGGCCCCAGCGCGGATTGGGGACAGTTAAGCTGCGGATGCCATCCGAACTGTGGTGTGGGCATGGCCGTGATGATTGACAAGGAAACCAAGGAAGCAGTACCGGTGACGGCGTTCCTGAATGGCGACCGCATCGCGCAGGACGTAGCCAAGGTGAATGATGCCGGCCGCGGACGGTTCCTCTCGGTCTTCGGCATGGCGCTGGCGCTGGCCCGTAACTACGATCCATTCCAGGCGCCAAAGCACTTCAAACTGATTGACCTTCTGCGCAAGTTCGATAAGACGTTTGGTGCGACTAAGAAAGCAGATACAAAGTACGGCAAAATATCAGTCGATCGCACGGTGGACGACATCAAGAAGCGCCGCACAGACCGGTGGAACTTCCTGTTCATCGCTGGAATGTGGTTCCAGGACCTCTATAACTACGATTTCCGCCGCACCGAGCAGTGCATTATTCCTTACGCCACGCAGGAAGGCGAGATCAGCTTCTGCGCTTATAACACGGGCGTGGGATGGCGCAACATCATTGAAAAAATGCATATGACGGCCACGCTCACCAAGTGGTATGAAGAGCACGGTCGGCATGAAATCTTTGCAGGCGGAAAAGCTGTGGGCCTGAACCAGAGCGCACACAAGCTCAATCTGAATGAAGAACACGTTCACGCCGGCCGCAACACCACGCTGGACGATCTTGGCATCGCCAAGACTGCTCGTGAAGAAAAACTCCGCGCCCGCGATAACAAGCTGAAGAAAAGCGCAGAGGATGCGCGTATGGAAGCGCTTTATCGCGAGCACATTCTGAAAGAACCCAAGCCGGAGCCGCAGGGCGGATTTATTCCGCTGGGCGCTATCGCTCCCGCGGCGCCGAAGGCGGCGCCAGTTGTGGAAAAGAAAGAAGAAGTTTTCGGGGACTAGATCTAGAGCTTAAACACAGAGAACACAGAGGGTCACAGAGGGGTTTCCTCAGTGACCCTCAAGTTTTTGCATCATCTTTCGGTTGGTCCCGTGGCAATTTCTCTGTGCTTCTCTGTACCCTCTGTGGTTAGAATTTGTTATGTGTGGTTAGAATTTGTTATGCGCTTCCTGCTTACATTGATGGCTGTGGCTGTGTTTGCCGGCTGTGCCGGCGAACCGAAACATCCTACCTGGACGAACGCGACCGGGGCAGAACATGCTGAGCGCCTTATGTGGCAGTCTATCCAAAGCAAAGACTGGGCCAGCGTGGAACGCCATCTTTCTCCCACATTCCTCGGCGTGATGGCCAACGGACGAACGCTCGACCGCGCCGGCTGGGTGGAACAATGGCAAAGCGCACAAGTACGAGAATTCTCAATGGGCGAAGTGCAGGTCTATCCTGAAGGCGCTGACATGAAGATTACTTATATCTTTCACGTTCAGGCATCTACTCCAGGGCCGGAGTCGCCTGAGGGATTTCGCGTAATGTCAGTCTGGCAAGACGTTAAAAGCCGCTGGATGCTTTCCGCAATATCGATTACCGCAATTCAAAACCACGAATAAGCTGTTTCATTGACCGCTGGCGTATCCCCTCA
>DASXIL010000622.1:0-1536 GCA_036497985.1 Candidatus Angelobacter sp.
CGAACTCATTCTTTCCACTCATCTTGACGTCATTCGACGCAGAATCTGGGGCACTTAGCTCATTTTCCACAGTCATTTTCGAATTGCAGACCAAAACCCTGTGTTCTCAGAATTCAAAAAAATATCCGGCGTGGAACTCCGTTTGCACTTCTGATCCTTAAGCAAAATACGAATGAATCGAGAGTTTTCTGTCTAGGTTCAAAGAATTAGCCGTTTGAGGAGGGAGCTATGCCGCAGGCAATGATTTCAAAAGAGAAAACTGCAACCGATATCGCCAGCCGTGTTGCCATCAGCAAAATCATGGTCACCACCGATTTTTCTGAGGTTTCCGATCGTGCCCTTGATTACGCCATCGCCCTGGCGCGCCAGTATGACGCTCGCATCTATCTCGCCCATGTCATCACCCCGGATCCCTTTCAGTTCGCTGAACCGCAGCTTGCCCAGGCCACCTATGAAAAAGTTCGCCAGGCTGCCGAAGAAGGAATCACGGACATTCTGATTTCCGGAAAACTCCGTGGAGTTCCCCACGAAGTGTTGATGGAGGAAGGCAATGTTTGGCCGAGCCTCGAAGCGCTGATCGTTCGGAATGAGATTGACCTGGTCGTCACCGGCACTCACGGCCGCGGCAAGGTCCAGAAACTCATCATCGGCTCGGTCGCCGAAGAAATCTTCCGCAAGGCGGACTGCGCCGTTCTGACGGTCGGGCCGGTTGTACAGAACCCCAACGCGAAAGAAGTCGAACCTAAGCACATCCTCTTTGCCACGGACTTTGGCCCCGGCGCGGAAAAGGCTGCTGCCTACGCCTTCTCGCTCGCCCAGGAACACAACGCCACTCTAACCTTGCTGCATGTCATCGAGAGTGCCGCTGCTTACACCGAAGAGAGCATCGCTCGCCAGCGGGAAATCAACGTGGTTCGCATGAGGCAGTTGATGCCCGCAGGCAGCGAAAATTGGTGCAAGCCGGAATTTCGTGCCACGTTTGGCGCAGCAACCGAGGAAATTCTCATCGCCGCTTGTGAATCCAAGGCCGATCTGATCGTCATGGGTGCCAAGGCGCGCAAGAGCCTCGCCGGCCACGCTCCGCTGTCGATCGCTTACAACGTCGTGACCAAGGCGACGTGCCCGGTCCTGACAGTACGCGGCTAGATTTCAGTTTCTGTAACCACAGAGCGGAATCCCTCGACCGGGATCTGTATCAGATCAGCAAGGCGGCGCCGTCTCCTCCCCCGTAGATGCGCCGCCTCCTCCTTCCGAGCTTCTCTCTGTGTCCTCTGTGCGCTTCCTCTGTGACCTCTGCGTGAAATCCTTCTTCTTAGGACCGCAGCATTGTCAGCATCATCTTGAATCGTGAAGTCGCCTGCAACCCATGCGGCTCATTCGCCGTCAAAAGCACCAAATCCCCCGTCTTCTTGGGTTTGGTGGGCAGGGTTTTGAGAGGGTTCGCTGAATTAACTGCGTTTTCAACTTCCGGGGAGGTCGTGCATGATGCTTGTGTCGCCATAATCTTAGTCTCTGAATTCAGACTAGCCAGGTCCG
>DASXIL010000623.1:0-10800 GCA_036497985.1 Candidatus Angelobacter sp.
GGCTCCGCTGCTGTATGGCGTGAGCCAGGAGGGCCCGGTCGGTGTACTGGTTCTTTTAGACTTCAGCCGTCCGTCGCGAACTCCTCCACGCAAACCACGCTACCGTTCCCACCATCCCGGCCCACGCCAGCAGACGTGTGAAGTTCCCGATCTGGATCGCGTGCGGCAGAACTCCCAGGCTGGTAAAGATTCGCACCCAGTCATGCTCCGCTTCGTCGCCAGTACCGCCGACGGTCACCAGGGGCAGCTCCAGTCGCAACGCGTCCGCCATGTAAGTGGCAACGCCGGTAAGGCTGTGAAAGAACGCAAACCCGCAGAAAACTGTCCCCGGAAGTTCGCGGCGCACGGCAAAGCTCGCCGCCAGCATCGCGGGAACAAGCAACTGCAGCAGCGTTCCTCCCCATAGTCCAAGTGTTTCTCCCAGCCAGCCAAAAAGCAGATGTCCGCCTTCATGGATGGGAAGATGAACGTTATCAAGCAGCGTGAGCTTGCCCCAGTTGGTCCCGAGATAGAACAGAAGCAATCCGTAGAAGATAGTCCAGCCGACAAGCTGGACGCGTGAAACCGGCTGCCAATCGATTTCAGGAAGGTGCATTTAAACCAAAGGAATATCACATTGCGAGCGGCGATCGTGAAGGATTCAGCGTGGACGATATTACTTTAGCGCAGTTCCAGAGTTGCTGTGTCCCGCAGTGGGTGGAGCAGGCATTTATGCCTGCGGTAATGGCTCTTGCGAAATCGGCTTTAGCCACTGAGGGTGAGTCCGTCAAGGTACACCATCCCTGAAACCGCTTTAAAAAACCCAATTGTCAAAACCCCGCAGTGAGTTACTGGAAATGAACGCGAATGAAGCAAACCAACAGAGAATGAACCATTCGCGTTTGTTCGCGTAATTCGCGGCTAAACCGGGTTGTGGTTAGTGCGGCTCAGGCGCTTCCTTTGTCCCGGCATTCAAATCCACATCGCGGATACTCGCCGGACTCGCCGGGACTATCACTGTCCGCGAAATCTCTTTGCCATTGCTTTCAATCGCAACCGTGTAAGTTCCCGCCGCTAGATTGCGGAAGATATATGCGCCGGTTGGGCCGGTCTTTGTTTCAAGTGAAACTTCTTTCAGCCGAACAACTGCGCCTGCAAGCGGAACGGTTTGCAGCGTCGTCTTGTCATACACCAGCACGCGCCCGGCAATCGACCGCAGCGCCTTCACCTTAAATTCCGTGCTCGCTGGCTTGCCTGATTCCACTTCTATGGTTTGGGCCGCCAAGTCTTGCAGCGCATACCCCGGAGGGTAAGAGTCCGGCAAGGTCGCCACTGAGTAATTACCTGGAACCAGTCCGGTAAAAGCGAACTTGCCGTTCACCCCGGTCTGCACGCGATGCGTAACTTTCTCGCCCTTTAGCTCCACCGTGATTCCGTTGATGCCGCTGCCGGCATCATTGAGCAGGAAACCGAAGATCTGTCCTTTGGCAAAGTTGATGCCGAAATCCGCCGTCGCATTCATGTCCACGGTGGCGGGTGAATCTGTGGTGTAAAAGAATGGCTCATCGCTTTCGAGCTTCGCCTCCACGCGATGCACGCCGAATGGCACATGATGAAACGCGTAATAGCCGCTTGAATCGGTGCGCGTAACGCGGTCCTCATCCAGCCGCACCTCCACGCCGCCCATGGCCGGCATTTGCGCGCTGTAGAGTCCGGCTGAATCATCGTCACGAAAGATGTGACCCTGGATCATGCCGTGGCGTCCCGGCAGCAGAAGCGTGGGAACCGTGAAAAACCTGTGCTGAATGGAAATACTGAACAGCGGATGCGTTGAAGTCACGCCGTTATTGGTAGTCTGCACCATGGCGGCGGAACCCACAATGTCATTCGTCGACTTCAACCGCTGCGTGTAGCTGAGCGTGGCCGTCTTTAATATGAAGTGTCCCTGCAGCAGCTCGGTATCGCTATCAAAATAACTCAAGTCAATCTTGCGGCGGTTCTGGCTGTGCGACATCCAGCTCACTGCGGCGTTCAGGTCATTGCGTGACGGCGCAAGGTTCACGACAAAAGCGTTGGTAAACCCCAGCAGTTGCAGGATCGCGGTGTTCTGCAGCAGGCTGGCAAGCTGCTCCGGCGTGGACGCAACAATTCCCGCGCGGTCCAGCGCATCCTGCAGCCCGGGGACCTCTGAGAAGATGGCAGCCAGCGTGGGCACCTGAACGTCATGCCGGTAGAAGCCGCTAAGCTGGAAGCGCCCGGCGGAAGCGCGCGCATTCACTGCGTAATCATTGCCTCCGCCCCCGCCTTCTATATTTACCGTCCGCTGATATTGGAAGCCCGTTCCGAAATGCCGCGTTGAATAATCTACTCCTGCGGGCAGGTTCACCGTGGTAATCGCCGGTCCAATAGGTATCTTCGATTGAAACGTAGCGTATCCGCCGCCACCGTTGACTAAAAAATTTTGGTTCAGCTTGAAGTTCAGCAGCCCGCTGGTAGTGAAAGTGTTCTGGCTGAGTGTGAGCAGATTGTAATTCGATTGGTTCAGGTCAAGGCTGGCGTAAAGACGTTCCGTCAGCTTGCGGCTGGCATTAAGGTCGGCGAAAGTTCCATGCTGGTTGTTCACCGCAAGCGAGGCGAAGTTGCGCGACTGTATATGGAAGTTTCCCAGCAGGTGATTGCGTTTGTCGTCATACGTGGCCCGCGTGGCGAACCCAAAGCCGTGGCTCATGCCCAGTTCGGCCAGAAAATTTCCTTTGTCGCTGAGCTTGCGCCGGTACACCACAGAGCCAACCGCGCCGTTGCTGGCGAACGCGCGCTGGCTGTCAGGATTCTGAAAGTAGTATGCATTGGCTTCCAGCGAATTTACGTCGTCAATGCGGAACACCCTTGTGACGCCCGCTGTGTATTCACGGTCGGTTGAAAGGAAGAGTCCCTGAAACGTGGCGATGGAGGTAAAGCCGCCGTGAAACTCCCACGGCCCCTGCCGCATGTGAAAGCCGCGCACCAGAAAGCCATCGAGCGTGAGCGGAGAGTTCAGCACGTTCTTGTCGATGAAAGTAATGTCCCTGTCGGGCCGGCTGATCTGGTACGCCAGAAATGGAAAGCCGATCGCCGAGGTCGATCCCGATGACGAAAACAGGTTGGCGTTAATTACCTGCATCCGCGTGAACGATTGTCCCTGCGTCCGCTTCATCTCGATTGAGTTTGTGATCTGGCTGGGATCTGAGTTGTAGCGAAATTCATATGTGCCGCTCTCGCCGGTGCCCTGGCGCTCCGGCGACTCAAATCCCGGAGGCAATATGGGAGGGGGAACAGGCACCGTCACGGCCAGGGTCTGCGCCCCGGCTGAGGTGACGATAATAATGTTGGTGGAACCGGGCGCTTTGCCCACAATTTCCAACACGCCATTGGAGGCAGTGGCGTCAGCAATGTTGGGATCGAGCGAGTAAGCCGCTGTGGCTCCCGCAACCGGAAGTTGCAAAGTCTTCTGGTAAGCCACGGAAAGCGGAGTTTGTCCCTGTGCCGCCAGACAGCAGGCGGTCGCCAACAGGACAAGGCTCCAGCAGCGTCTCATTTTTTGGGAGCTTCAGTCTTTGGTATTTCAAGAGCAGGTATTTCGAAAGCAGCTTCCGTGGTCTGCGTCTTGCCTTCAAACTGGAATGAGCAGAGCGCGCGGTATTTTCCCGAAGACAGTTCGCCGGGATACTCAGCAGAAAATTCCAGGCGTTCACCCGGCAGCAGCCGCTGCGGATCAAAAATCGCCTTCCCGATCAGCGCGCCGCTGGAGCTCAATACCGCTGCTGCGCCTTCCGGCAGCACCGGCTCCGTGCCGGAATTGGAAATCCACTGCGCGATTTTCATGTTCGCCGTTTCACTTGCCGGGATCACTCGAACCAGCTCAGGCTTTACCTTTACGTTGTCCGTGAGGTTGAACGTGATCAGCGAGCCCAGTGATGCAGTCATGCCGACTGCTCCTGAAGAAGTCGGCAGCTTGTCTGTGCCGCGAAACATCGCCACCACGGCGCGAATGTTTGTCTCTGCCGGCAGCGTAAGCCGCACATCCACTGATGCGGAAGAAAACGGCTTTACCAGCACCGTCTTTTGCGTGAATACCGCGGAAGCGGCAATGCTGTTCGGCGTTTCTCCAGCCGTGACAAAAATGCGCTTGCCATCTTTAATGACAACGTCTTCCGCTACCAGTTCAAACGCGAAGTCGCGTGCGGTTTGATTGGTGAGCGTCAGCGTCTGCGAGAGAGTCTGGCCGAAGCTGCCCTTGGCCATTACCACGGCGGGACTCAGTGAAATCGATGGCTTTTCTGCTGGTTGAACCGGGGCCGCAGGGGTTTGCGAAGACGCTGCAGGCTGTTGCCCTGACGCAGCTGTCTGCGCGCTCAGCAAAGCTGGCTGATAAAGCAAACAAAAGCACACAGGCAGGAGTGCCAGTGCCATCGCAATTCGAGCTAACCTAATTCGGAATAACCTGGAAAATAATTGCATTGTTCAGTTGAGAATTCTTCTCCGTAAGAGATGTGGGCACTTCAATTTCCAGGCGATGCATCACGGTGGTCCCCGTCTTTGCCTGGCCCTGCAGCAATTGGGGAACGGTTTGCAGCGTGATCCCATCCAGCCGGAATGTGTATGCCGGATCGGGTATGGTAAGCGCGGCCAGTACGGCAGCGGTGGTTGCGGTTTGTGATCCGGCTTGAATGCTCATGCCGAACCGCGTGGAAACAACAAAGCGCCCAGGCAATTTCTGCATCTGGACGTTTGCGGTTTGGGCGCCGCCGGAACTTGAGACGGTCCCCAGATTTAGGCTGCGCTGGCCGGAGGTCCCGCCGGTCAAGGCGGCGCCATCCGGCGCGCTAACAAAACTCACTGAGATTGCCCCTTCACTTGCAGACTTCATCGAAATGGCGCTGGAGGTGCGTTTCACCGTGCTCTTGTGTTGTGCCCACCCGTCGGTCATGAGGGAGGAACCGAACAGCAATAACGGCAGGACATAACGCAGCCCGATTTCGCACCTCCCGCCCAGCTCTAATCCATCTATCTATCCCATTCTTTCTGTGCGGCAAATCCCATTAAACCCTTAATTGGCTGTCGCCACGTAATTAATGGTGTTGCTGATTAGGGTTCCGCTGGCTGTGGTGAAAGGTACGGTGATGGCCACAGGAAAATTGCTGTTTGCGGCATACGTGCCGGTTGCGGTGAGCGTAGACTGCGCAGCGTTGGTAACTGCCGTGCCGCCGACGGTCCAGGTGTTCACTGCGTCTGCTGAGCCCAACTGGGCTTTCAGGGTGTAATTCGCACTGACGGAGTTGGTTTTGGTTACCAGCACGTCAACTGCGGAGCTTACCGTGAAGTTGCTCGCGGTTGTGCTGCGGACGATGCCAGCGGAAATCGCGCCAAAGGCCGACACGTTGCCAAATGCCAGTGTGGCGGCGTTTGTTCCCGCGCCGCTGGAAAGCGCCAGCCCGGAAGCGTCAGAGTTGAAAACCAGGTTAATGCTGCCTGTAACAGTGGCAGTCACGGTGAGTGTGCCGCTGGCGGTTGTTTGGGCAACGGCCGCCGAAGAAATCATCATCAGCGCCGCAAAGATGGTTAAGAGCAATGCTTTTTTCATTTGTGTTCCTCTCCTCATGTCGAAATCAAAAGTTCGTTCCTGCAAAATTTCTTACTTCTTACAAGCTCAGTTGGCCGTAGCCGTAAAATTGATCGTCGTCGTGATCGGCGTATTCACCGCCGGTCCGCCTGCTCCGGGCGCAGCCGTCAAAATCACCAAGTCCAGGTTGTGTGCGATGTCAATGTTGTAAGCGCCATTTATCTGGATTGTCTGCAATGCGGTGGTCAGCGTGACAGCATCCACTTTGTAATTCATTCCCGTGGGCGCTGCCGCAGCCAGATTCGCCGTGAGCGTGTATGTGGTGCTGGTCAAGCCACCTGAGATCACTTGCACATCAAAAATTGTCCGTACGGTAAAGTTGCCCGCGGTAACGCTGGGCCGGGTCACACCACCGGAGAGCGGACCAAAAGCCGACACGGTGCCGAAGTTCGCCGTAGCGGCATTGGTGCCGGCGGCGCCTAGCGTGACGCCTGCTGGGTCGCTATCAAACTGGATCGAGATCCCGCTCGTATTGTTCAAGCTGCCGTTGATCACGCCTGAGGCCGTGGTCTGCGCCGGCAGTAAAGCGCTGCACATCAGCAGGCCCGCCAGGGCCACACCGCGCATGATCGAAATGTATTTCTTCAGCATGGTCAAAAACCTAATTTGCCGTGGCCAAAAAAGTAATCGTCTCCAGCAATGGTTGCGCTGCAACCGTGTTCTTCACATGCACCTGCAGGGTCTTGGTTATCGCGGTTGCGTAGCTGTCTGCTGTATCCAACGTGGTAAAGCTCGCAGTCGTTAGCGTCACGTTATTCAACAGCCAACTCACGTTCGCCGGCGGAGGCGTGGAAATCTGTGCTGCCAACCGGTAATTCGGGCTGCTGGAATTCGCCTTGGTCACCACCACATCAAAAGCGCTGCTTACTTCATAAACTGCGGCGGTCAGGTGCGTGTAATTTACGCATGCCGACGTATGAAAACTTCCAGGAAACGCGGCCGTGCCGAAATCCAGGCCAACATTGTTGGTTCCGGCATTGGTCAGCGGACAGAAGCCCGTTGTTCCTACGGACGGATTGTTCTGGAAAACCAGCGTGATGGAAGACTGCACGCTCATGGTGATGGTGAGCTGCCCGGAGCTGGTTTGCGCCGCCGCGCTTGAAGCGAGCAGGCAAAGCAGGACGCCCATCATAAGAAGGGCTTTCATTCCGCCGAATTTGAAGTTGCAGCTCATCGTCAAATGAAACAGCAAATAGTAAAGGGCCGTACCGTTCATGGCCTGTGATCCTTATCACTGCCAACTTGTTAGTCTTGGCAAAACATGCTGACCGGAAGTCTTGTTGCCAAAAGTACAATCTGCTGTGGGCCTGGGTACATTGGCCTTTCGTGATGCCAGCAGTCTAAGCGGAACCGTAAAAATGGAAAACGGTACTTCAGTCACCATCGGTAACCGGGCAGAAACATGTGTATTTGGGCACTTTTCCTGAGCTTTTGAAAATCATATCCCGGCTTAAGCGGATGTAAATAAGGTGTTTATTAGGTATGTGCCGGAATAGTAATGGGAGTGGCTTTGTGGCTACAGCCGGGGTTTGTCTGGTGGCTGTTCCTGGCTGTCTTTTTCTGCCGCTTCAGTTAGCTTCTTCTTCGCCGCAACGGCGCGGGCTACCCATTCTTCGGATTGCTTGATGTCTGCCTTGAAGTTCTTTTTGCTTCCGCACTCCAGCTCCGCGCGCAAGCGATAGAGTGCGTTCATGTAGTTCATGGCATCGATATAGTCTTTGCGAAGTGAGATGGCTTTATTGAGCATCGCTATGCCGCTATCGATTACAGCCAACGACTTCGCCCGCACCTCGGAACAACCCTCCGACAATATCAGTGAATATTCCGTCTCCGCGTCCAGCTTGGCCTTTTCCGCCGTAATGTCGCGGTCCGCTATTGACCAGTTAGCCACCGCCGCCGCATACAACAATTCAGGATCAGCCGGATTGAGTGCGATGGCCTTGGCATAGGCCTGTCTTGCTTCATCAAAATCGTTCAATTGCAATTTCAGGTATGCCAGGCCCTTAAGGGATTCAACGTCAGAAGGATTGCTGCGTAGAACTTCCGAATACTGTTCCAGTGCTCTTGTCGCCAGCACTACATTTTCCGGAGCATCGACTCCAGGCTCAAACACCTGCAAATAGGTTGCCGCCAGATACAGGCGCGCCATAATGAAATCCGGGTCTAGAGCGACCGCCTGCTCAAAGTGCGCGATGGCATCGTCATAGTGCGCTTGCCGAAATGCCTGCACGCCATCGTTCACTTCATTGCGCGCGGATACCTTTGCTTCATCTTGCGCCAGGGCCGCCGTCAAACAACATATTAAGAAGCAAGCGATCAACATCAGTCGATTGGAAATCATAAGGTCCTAAGTTAATCTTAGCGGAGCTGCTGATCGTGATCGTGCAAACATTTGTCCTTTATAGGATCGCGACTGGGACCCAATTCATAAATCCCAATATTGCGCAGACCGCTATCGGAATTCGTGACGAGCCCTTGCCGATGGCAGCCCCTGCCAGCGCCAACAAAACCAGATAGCAGCTAAAGTTTCCCAATGAGTCTTTGACGCTCCACACCTGTGGGGTCGATCCGCCGACAATGCGGTATGAAACCCATGAATAGTATAGGAGCGCGTTAGCCGAGGCAGTCAGAAGTCCGAGGTTCGTTAATCGGGTACGCCATTGGTAACGATCAGAATGGTTCCGACGCAACCATAGCCACCATGCAAGCCCACCTGAAACCGGCGTGCCTATGAGTGACAACCAGATGATGAATGATAACCAGTACATTCCGCTTTTTCCTTTTGCATTGTTGTAGAAGCCAGTCTACGGCGCTATCGTTTCCACTAATTCCAGAACTGTCTTTCTTACGGGCTTCATCAGCGGCAGGCCCGAGAGTCGCAAGAGAGTTACCAGCAATCCCAGGCTTTTTTCCATTAGCTTCTGTGTGCGCTGCTGCTTCTCTGACCGGTCATATAGCCAGAACAGGATTAGGCCCATCTGGTAGAGCCAGAGAAGGTAGGGAAGTTGCGGCTTCAGATCGGCAGGGACCTTTGCCTCGCCGCCCTCCAGCGCAATGCGCAGATGCTCGATGGCTCGCTCGCGGATCGGACGTGTTTCTTCGCTGAAAGGTGAGAGCGGGTCCTTGCTGTTGGGCGCGTGACGGAAAAGCGCATCACAAAACTTGCGGTTGGGCGCCAGCAGCTCAAAGCGCTTTTCCATGACGCAGCGGAGCCGGTCCGTTAATTTCTTCTCGCCTGAAAGGGCCTGCAGGATTTGCTCATGGCTGCCTTCCTGCATCTCGTGATAAAAAGCCAGGACAATGGCTTCCTTCGAGGAGAAGTAATAATAAGCGCCGCCCAGCGCCACTCCGGCTTTGGCCGCAATGTCGCGCATGGTGGTCTGCTCAAAACCTTTTTCGCGGAACAGGTCCATCGCGGCTTCATAAATCCGCCGGCGCGTGTCTTCCGCGCGGGGCGTAGGTCGTGTTTTCATTGCAGGTACATTCATCGCAGGTAATCCGATACTGTTCCGTCAGGCACGGCACACGGCGCCAGCGGAACTCTTTTTAGTTCGCCCGCTATCTCCTCCGGCCGGTCATGGCTGAGCCAACGGGAAATAGTGTGGCGGTTTTTGGAAATCATCTCGAACGCTTGCCGCGCAAATGGCGCAAGCATCGGATGCGCCAGCCGGCAAGCCCACTCACGATAGTCTTCCAGAGCATACAGCGCCATGATCCAGGCAGAATTGTTCAGGTAGACCTCGCCTGAATCGCTGATCACCGCCAGATCGTTGGACGTGATCATTTTCTCCAGATCGGGAAACATCTTGTGCGCTCTTTCGGAGCCGGCCGGGACCATCGAGAGTCCCAGCCACGTCCGCTGCACCAGCAGCCAGTCTTTCAGCCGCTCGCACAGTTCGCATTTCGGATCATATAGCACGTAGAGCTTTTCCATAATTCACCTCGCGTTTCTCGGCTCCAAACCGTAAGGCGCCTACCGGGGCACGGCCACCCTTAATACCGCATCCGGAGCTACTGGAGGACGCCGCGGGCCATTGTGTTGTCCATGCGCGCGGATGCGGGAGAACACAAACAGATTGAAGAAATGCATTCCTCCCAGGACCAGCAGGATAAAGCCGAGCTTATCGCTCAACATCTCAATGGCGGCGCGCGAGCTTGTTACTGTAGCGTTACTTTTTAAGGCCAGCGTGACAAAGCCAATATTGATCAGATAGAAGCCCACCACCAGCAGGTGATTCACAGAGGCTGCGAGTTCGGTATTGCCCTGGAAGGCGTCCACCAGGAAGATTGCTCCTCGCTTGTGCAGGGTGCGTGCCACCCATACGGTCAGGGTAATGCTGATCAAAAGATAAACCAGATAACTCACTACGATGGTCGTGTCATTGTTGTACATGCTCTGCTCCCTTTATTTATGTATTTTGAACGTGTTCAAGTACAGCATAGGCCGATACTGGCGCCAGGTCAAGGAAAATTTTGAACATGTTCATTGTTGTTGAAAATGCAGATGTTAGGCTGAATAGTCGCGTCAATAACGGCTTGAAGAATCTCTGGACGCGTCTCAATCGTGGTTATTTCTGGAAACCTATGTATTTGTCGAACTTGTTTTTATTCTCGCAGCATCAAACAAACGCTGTTTAATTCTTGGTTCCATATCAGCAATAGTTTTCTTTAATTCTTGAATAGCCTCTGAGGTAAATCCGCTTGCCCTGCCACTGATAGCATTTAGATCAAGCAGGGCATTTAGGCTCTTTCTCCTGTTCCTTCCAGAGGGGTAATGTTTACGCATTCCCTCTTTGAAGTTTTCATAAGCAATCATGTCTGCTGGCTGAAGTAACACGCAATTCTCCCAGCGTGCAGGTGTGATGGAAACGAACCGATCCAAATTGTGCGAAGAAAAGATCGAACCATCCACCATCTGCTCGAATGAGTCCGCTAAAGCCGCATCGTAAGCACAATGATCGTGATAAAGGACTATTTTGTCATTTGGATAAAGACGTAATGTTTCCTTTCCAATTTGATCTATTAGCATCATCAACAAAATTACGTACGCAAAGCCCACGGGGTTCGATGCAGTTTCTGGGATTTGCTGAATCATTACCTGAAGGGGCATATCATATGAATGAATATGGACAGGATGTTTTCTGAAAACATCAAACAAGTTA
>DASXIL010000624.1:0-3780 GCA_036497985.1 Candidatus Angelobacter sp.
ATGATTTTCTGGGCGGCGGCGATGAGGGAAGGATCGTCGGTCACGTGCGCCTGAACGCCGAGATGCTCCAGCGCTTTTTTTACTGAGCTGATGTTGCCCGCGCCGTAATCGACAATCGCTATCATAGGAGGCCCTTAGTGCTCGGCAGCATTCTGGCCAATTGCTTATCGCGCGAGCACGCTACACGCAATGCCCGGGCGAAAGCCTTGAAGAGCGCTTCAATTTTGTGATGATTGGATCGTCCATAAACCGTCTTGAGATGGACGTTGGCGCGCGCCCCGCGGGCAAAGCCTTCAAAAAAGTCGTAGACGAGCTCCGACTGCAGGTCGCCCACCAGCCGCGTTTTGACCTGCGTGTTTACCACTGCGGCGGCGCGCCCGCTGAAGTCGATCGCGGCCAGCCCCAGGGTCTCATCCATCGGCATTAGGAAATATCCGGCGCGCATGATGCCGCGCTTATCGCCCAGTGCTTTGTGGAACGCTTCACCCAGAGCGATGCCAACGACATCCACGGTGTGGAGCTGGTCCACGTCGAGGTCTCCAGTGGCCTTCAGCTTCAGGTCAAAAGCGCCGTGGCGAGCAAAAAGCTCCAGCATGTGATCCAGAAACCGGATGCCCGTGGAAACGTCATAACGGCCTCCGCCCTCAATGGTCAATGCCAACTTGATCTGTGTTTCCGTGGTGACCCGCTCAATGGACGATTTCCTCATCGCGCTGCCTGATTCGCGGTGGGAAGTTGAGAGAGCACCTGCTTCAGTTCAGCCATGAGCCGTTCCATCTCCTGCTGCTTGCCAATGGTGATGCGCACGCATCCTTGGCAGTCAGGGCGGTCCCGCAGTGAAATGCCACGCGCGCGCAAAACGTCAAGAATAGCTTTTTTCTCTTCGCCAAAACGGCAAAGAATGAAATTGCCATGGCTGGGCCAGCACTTGAAACCGAGCTTTTCCAATTCCTCATGCAGCCATTGCCGGCTGGCGATGACCTGACTAACGTAGTCGGCCACAAACTGGCGGTCTGCCAGAGCTTCAGCTAGGCATTCAATAGCAAACGCATTCACGTTGAAGGGAGAAGCCATGCGCCGCAGCACTGACATTTGTTCTTGATCGCCAACCATCACGCCAAGCCGCAGCCCAGCCAGCCCGTACGCTTTGGAAAATGTGCGTGCAACAAACAGGCTGGACAGTTTGCCTATCTGGTCGAGCATGGTCTGACCGTAGAAATCGAAATAAGCTTCATCCAGCAGGATGGCGGCATCAGGAGCGGCCTGGATGATCTGCATAATGCTGGAGCGCGGCACGTCAATGCCGGTGGGATTATTGGGATTACATATCACGACGATCCGCGTCCTGGCCGTCAGGGCATTCAGCACGCGTTCCAGGGGGAAGCTGAAGTCTGGTCCCGCCGGTACTCGAATGGCCTTCGCATGTTCCATCTGAGCAAACACTTCATACATGCCGAACGTCGGAACCACGATAACCATTTCGTCCTGTGGCTCCAGATAGGCGCGGCAGAGAAGATCAATCGCCTCGTCCGCACCGTTGGTGAGCAGCAGCTGCTGTGGCGCAGCGCCCAGAAAATCCGCCACCAGCTTTTCCCCGGCCTCACGTCGAGGATATTGCGCCAGCGTGCGCGCATCCATGCTGTTCAATTTGGCAAGGACGCGCGGTGAGCAGCCGGTAGTGCTCTCGTTCATGTCGAGGCGGAGTTTGGTTGCCGGACTGCTGAGCGGGGAATGGTATTCGCGCATTTCGCGGACGCACTGGCGCGTCTTAAGCATTTGCTGACCTCACTCGAATAGATTCTGCATGGGCTTCCAGGCCTTCGGCTTCCGCCAGCGTGATCACCGCGGAAGCGATGCGGTCCAGCCCATCGCGTGAAAGCTGCTGGACAGAGATGGTCTTAACAAAATCCGGCACTCCAAGTCCACCCCGAAAGCGTGCTACGCCGCCCGTGGGAAGCACATGGTTGGGGCCGGAGGCATAGTCGCCCGCCGCTGGCGGTGAATAGTCGCCGATGAAGATCGACCCCGCATTGCTGACATGTGCAAGGTCTTCTTCACTCACGGTGATGTGCTCGGCGGCAATTCGATTAGCAAATAGCAGCGCTTGCTCGTGGGATTCTGCCAGCAGGATTGCGCCATTCTCTTTGAGGGAACCTCGGGCAATCTCATTTTGCGCGGCGGCCAGCTTTGTTTCTGCAGCTACCTTCTCCGCCAGCATCTCTGACGATGTGATGAAGACGGCCAGAGTGTCGGGATCGTGTTCTGCCTGCGCGACCAGATCGGCGGCGATGAATCGCGGGTCGCCGCGTTCACTCACAATTAAGACCTCGGTTGGCCCGGCTAGAAAATCTATACCGCAATCAAACGCGACCATCTTTTTTGCCGCGGTTACAAACAGGTTTCCCGGTCCTACGATCTTATCGACCTTGGGGACACTTGCGGTTCCATAGGCGAGTGCGGCAACAGCCTGCGCTCCGCCGATCCTATAAAACTCGCGTACACCAAGAAAGTGCGCAGTGGCCAGCGTTTCAGTCGCAGGTCGCGGCGAGACGACACGGATCTCCTGAACGCCGGCCACCTGGGCCGGAATTACCGTCATGAGCATGGTGGAAGGAAGGGGATAGCGGCCGCCGGGAACGTAGCAGCCGGCAGATTGCAATGGTCGCACCACCTGCCCGACATTGATACCCGGAGCGACTGCATTGCGCCATTGCTGCGGCTTTTGCCATTCGCAATATTGCCTGATGTTGCCAGTGGCGGTTTTCAAAGCTTGCTTGAAGTCTTCCGATACCGCACTCCAGGCCTGATCAAGCTCTGTCTCGGAAATGCGGAGCGGCTGCTTCTCTTTGAGGCCATCCAGCTTTTCCGCGTAGCGGCGCAAAGCCTTATCTCCGTTTTTGTGGACGTCGGCAACGATCCTTGCAACCGTTTTTTCTACGCGAGCCAGGTCGGCGGCGCCACGCTGTTCCAGCGTTCGAACAAAGGCTTCCGCTTTGCGGCCGCGCAGCGTGCGCATTAGAGCACCACCTTGTTCAAAGGATACTCAACAATACCTTCGGCCTTGGCAGCTTTCAGTTGAGGCATAATCTTCCACGCGGTAGATTCCTCAATGATTGTATTCACCGCCACCCACTCGCCGTCGCTCAGAGTGGAAATTGTTGGCTTCTGCAAGGCGGGTAGGACAGACAAAACGCCAGGCAGGTCCTGCTTGCGGACGTTGAGCATCAGGCCCACGCGGCCCTGGGCGTAGATTGCGCCGGAGAGCATCAGGGCGAGATTCTCAATCTTGCGCCGTTTTTCATCGCTGGCCCACGCAGTCTTATTGGCGATGAGCTGGGTGCTGGATTCCATAATGGTTTCGATGATGCGCAGGCGGTTGGCGCGAAGGGAGCTGCCGGTTTCAGTGATTTCAACGATTGCGTCGGCCAGCGTGGGAGGTTTTACTTCCGTAGCGCCCCAGGAAAATTCAACTTTTACCGTGATATTGCGAGCGGCAAAAAAATTGCGCGTCACGTTTACCAATTCGGTTGCGATAATCTTCCCAGCCAGGTCTTCTGCCTTCTTGAATGCTGAATCCTCGGGCACGGCAAGAACCCAGCGCACCTTGCCGAGTCCCTGCTTAGCGTAGGTCAACTCGGCAGCAGTCTGCAATTCTAGCCCGCTTTCCACGACCCAATCCTTGCCGGTAAGGCCACAATCGAGCGCGCCGTGATCAACATAGCGAGCCATTTCCTGGGCGCGGATCAGCATGCACTCAATTTCAGGATCGTCGGTGGCAGA
>DASXIL010000625.1:0-17423 GCA_036497985.1 Candidatus Angelobacter sp.
GGGTGGCTCTCTTGGGCCGGAGTTAACGCAAACCTATGTTCGCTATCAGGACCGCGCGTTCACTGAATTCCTGCGCCGGCCTTGCTTTCAATGGCGCACGGTCAATTCCGGAACGCACTACCTTACTGCTAAGGAATCGTTTGCGTTGAAGGCGTTCCTGCGGCAAGTGGCGCTCGCGCGATCGCCAGCCCGCGCATCCGGTCAAAGCGCAGCTTCTCAACCTGAAAGCGCACCAGCAAACAGAAGTGCAACGGACAAAAGCCTATCGGTTGCGTCGCGACCACCGCAGCGAGAAGAGACAAGAAAATGATGAATCGAAACCTGCTGTTCTCCGCCTGGCCTTACGTTGCGACCTCATTGTTTCTGACCGGAATTGTGGTGCGCTTTTTTCTGGAACGCAGAAACCGAACGGCGGTGAAAGAAGAAATGTCCGAAGCTTGGGCCGTGTTCCGCGGCTCGCGGGTGTGGCGCGTAAGCGTGATTGTTTTGCTCCTTGGACACGCCGGCGCTCTGCTGTTTCCGCAAACGCTTCTTGCCTGGAACCGCATTCCGGAGCGGCTCTACCTGCTCGAAGCGTTTGCGTTGACCGCCGCTCTTGCCGCCGCGGCAGGCGGAGCCATGCTTTTGTGGCGGCACCTTGGCCGCTCCAGCAGGTCAGTGATCACCGAATTGTCAGACACAATTTTTATTGCCCTATTGCTGGTGGAGATCTTCTCCGGACTGCTGATGGCAGTTCTTTATCGATGGGCATCATCGTGGGGTGCTCTGATCCTTGCGCCGTACGTCGTCTCGTTGTTGCGAGCGAGGCCGGCCAACGGGCTGGCAGCGCAAATGCCGTTTGTAGTGCGCCTGCATGTCTTCTCAACATTTGCAGCTATTGCGGTCCTGCCGCTCACGCGTCTGGCGGCGTTTCTTGTATTTGCAATGAACGCCGGCCTCGCTCTGCTCGCCCGCCCGGTTTCCGCCGCAGGACGCGCAACAGAAGAGTGGCTGCGCCGGCACAATCCGGCGTCGTGGCTGTGGCCGGAGGAGGACTAGGGGCCCATGCGAGTGCAACTGGTGGTGTTGGTATTGCTTGGCGCAGTCATTGCCGGAGGGGCGGGGGCTTGGCAGCTTTCCCGCATCGGCATACATCAGGGATACTCGCCCGCACAGCCGATTGCCTTTCCTCACAAGGTGCACGCCGGCGATAACCAGATTCCCTGTCTCTACTGCCACTCGGCTGCGCGTACCAGCCGCCACGCCGGAATTCCTCCCGCCAGCGTGTGCATGAACTGCCACAGCATCTTGGAAAAACAGACCGTCGAGATTGAAAAGCTCAAAGAGGCGGTGGACCTGCAACATCCTATTCGCTGGGTGAAGGTCCACAATCTACCTGATTTTGTTTATTTCAATCACAGTCAACACGTGCAATCCGGCGTGGCCTGCCAGAACTGTCATGGAGCGGTGGAAACCATGGACCGCATTGAGCAGGTCTCTCCGCTGACGATGGGCTGGTGCCTGCGTTGCCATCGTGAGCACGCAAAGGTGCCGGCCAACGATTTTGAGCGCGCGGCACTGAGCCTGAAACAGAAGCAGAAACCCACAGCCGGCTTGGATTGCGCCAGCTGCCATTACTGAACTGGCGATTTAAGAGATGGACCGCAAGGGGAGTTGGAGAAACCAATGAGTGATTCAGCAAGTCGCGGCCAAAATGCTTCCTGTAAGAGTGCGAAGGAGCGGCTTATCCAGATCCAGCCACAAGAGGCGCCCGTTTACTGGAAGAGCGTGGCCGAACTTCAAGGCCGTCCGCATTCTTCAGGAGAATTCCACGGCGGGCTGCCGCCAGCGGGTCAGTCCGGAAGCACGCGCCGGGACTTTCTCAGTCTGATGGGCTTCACGCTGGCCGCGGTGGGTCTTTCCGGATGCCGCGCGCCCGTGCAAAATGCCGTCCCTCTGCTTGTCGGGAGCGACCAGTTAGTTCCCGGCGTTGCCAACTGGTATGCCACCACGTGCCGCGGTTGTGCCGCATCGTGTAGCCTCCTGGCCAAGCAGAGAGACGGAAGGCCAATCAAGATCGAGGGCAACGCGGAATCGCCGCTATTCGGTGGCGGCACATGCGCCACCGGCCAGGCCACCGTGCTCTCACTCTATGACGATGAACGTCTGCGCGGGCCGCTCTGGCAGGGACAACCCGTTGGGTGGGATGAGGTTGATCGCCACATCCTCGAATCGCTGCGGGCCACAGGGGCCGGTTCGCGTTCGATTGCTCTGCTTTCGGGCACGATCACCAGCCCGTCTACCCGAGCCATCATCTCTGAGTGGCGGGCCCGCCATCCCAATTTTTTTCACATTGAATACGACGCAACTTCATTGAGCGCGATGCGTGCCGCGAACAAGGAGTCATTCCGCGTGGCGGTGGTGCCCCATTACGCGTTTGATCGGGCACGCGTCATCGTTGCTCTCGATGCGGATTTTCTGGGCACGTGGCTTTCTCCCGTGGAATTTGCCCGCCAGTATGCGGCCGGGCGCAAGCCGGAAGGCCCGCCTTCACTCCACATTCAGTTTGAGTCGGGCATGTCGGTCACCGGCAGCAATGCGGACCTTCGCATTGCTGTGGCTCCATCTGAGCTGGGCCCGGTCGCCGTGGCGCTGCTGGCGCGCATTGGCCGCAGGGCCGGCCATACCGAGGTCGGCTCGGTACAAGATCCGATTGATTCGCGCAAACTCGATGCCATTGCCGAAGAGCTATGGAAACATCGTGGGGAGTCGTTGGTGATCAGCGGCTGCAATGATATCGCCGTGCAAATCGTGGTCAATGCGTTGAACGCGACGCTGGGCAATGTGGGCAAGACCATTGACTTGACGCATCCCTCGCTTCAACGCAATGGCGACGATCAGGCGATGTCTGATCTGGTCGAGAAGATGAACCGCGGAGAAGTGCATTCGCTGTTCATGCTGGATGTGAATCCGGCGTACGACTATCACGATCCGGCGCGTTTCTTGAGCGGCTTGGAAAAGGTGTCACTCTCTGTCTCCTTCTCTGATCGCCGCGATGAGACCAGCTCGTGCGTTCATGCTGTGTGTCCTGACCATCACTTCCTGGAAGCCTGGGGCGATGCTGAACCGGTGGAAACACATTTCAGTCTTGCCCAGCCATTGATTGCGCCGCTTTTCGGCTCACGCTCAGCTCAGGAAAGCCTGCTGAAATGGCTGAGGCGCGAGCCGGCTGACTACTATACCTATCTGCGCGACTTCTGGCAGAAAAATGTTTTTCCGCGGCAAAGGGAACTGGATGATTTCCAGAGCTTCTGGGATCGTTCGCTGCAGGACGGTCTGGTTGTTTTGCCGCCTTTGCAACCCGCGGCCGAACCCAGGTTTTACGGCAAATGGAAATCAGCGGTCAATTCAATTCATGAAGATCAGGCAAGACGCCGGCAGGCAGATCACTACGAACTCCATTTCTATGAAGGTGTCGCACTCCGCGATGGCCGTCACGCCAACAATCCGTGGCTCCAGGAACTTCCAGACCCAATCAGCAAAGTCACCTGGGGCAACTACGCTGCGATGGCGCCCGCCACTGCCGCAAAACTCAAGCTGACGGACGGAGATGTTTTGCGGTTGAAAACCGAAACGGGGCAAATTGAAGTGCCCGTGTTCATCCAACCAGGACAGCACTCACAGACGATCTCAATCGCTCTGGGTTATGGAAGAAGCAAGGTCGGACGTGCCGGGCAAAATGTCGGGGTCAACGCGTACCCGCTCGTTCGATTCAAAGACGGCCATCGATTGCTCAGTGCACAAGGGGTCGCGTTGGAAAAAACCGAGCGCAGGGAAAAACTGGCTACCACACAAACCCATTTTTCCATGGAGGGCCGGCCAATTGTGCTGGAAACCTCACTGGAAGAGCTCCACCAGGGCCGTGATCCCAATGTGGAAACCGTGCTTCCTACGCTCTGGACGGCCCGGCCCGAGGGAGAGCACGCTTGGGGCATGGCCATTGACATGAATGCATGCACCGGATGCTCTGCATGCGTGGTCGCGTGCCAGGCGGAGAACAATGTTCCCGTCGTTGGGAAGGACCAGATCGAACGCATTCGCATCATGCACTGGATCAGGCTTGACCGCTATTACAGCGGGCCCGAAGACGATCCGGTCGCTGTTCACCAGCCCATGATGTGCCAGCACTGCCAGAATGCGCCGTGCGAAACCGTGTGCCCCGTGCTCGCCACCACTACCAGCTCTGAAGGTCTCAATCAGCAGGTCTACAACCGCTGCATTGGCACGCGTTACTGCGCCAACAACTGCCCGTATAAGGTCCGTCGATTCAACTGGTACAACTACACGGAAAACCCGCAATTTGATTTCAACATGGAGAGCCCTCTTGGGCGCATGGTTTTGAATCCTGATGTTGCCGTGCGTTCACGCGGCGTGATGGAAAAGTGCAGCATGTGCGTGCAGCGCATTCAACTCGCCAAGAACGCTGCGCTTCAAGGAAGGCGCGAACTGGTTGACGGGGATATCCAGACCGCTTGTCAGCAGGCTTGTCCCACACAGGCGATCGTCTTTGGCGATCTCAAGGACCCCAACAGCCGCGTCGCGCACTTGCAACACAGCCAACGGCGTTATCAGGTGCTCGACGAACTGGGAACGCGTCCCAATGTCAGCTATTTGAAAAAAGTCCGCAATCCGGTCAGAACCACGTAAGGAGCACGCATGAGCAGTACGGTTATCGGAGTCAATGGTAAAGCGCCCGCAGACGTTCCCCAGGAGCAGGTCCTCATGCTGCCGCCGCCGGTCTGGGTAGACGGCAGTCCCTCTCTGCGCCAGATCACTGACGATATCGCGCGGCCTCTGGAGATGCGTCCGGGAAAGGGCTGGTGGATCTGTTTTGCGATTGCATTTGCCGCGTTGCTCAACCTGGGTGGAATGGTTAGCTATCTCTTTGCCAAAGGGATCGGCATTTGGGGATTAAACAACAGTGTCGGCTGGGCCTTCGACATCACTAACTTTGTTTTCTGGGTCGGCATTGGGCACGCGGGCACGCTGATATCGGCCATCCTGCTGCTCTTTCGCCAGCAATGGCGCACGTCAATCAACCGTTCCGCGGAGGCAATGACCATCTTCGCCGTCATGTGCGCCGGCCTATTTCCTGCCATCCACATGGGTCGTCCGTGGGATGCGTTCTTCATTTTTCCGTATTTTCCGAACCAGCGCGGACCGCTATGGGTAAACTTCCGTTCTCCCTTAGTGTGGGATGTTTTTGCGATCAGTACTTACCTCACTATATCGCTCGTCTTCTGGTATCTGGGAATGATTCCCGACCTGGCCACGCTGCGCGATCGCTCCGCCGGCGGAATTAAGAAGTTTGTTTTTTATGTTTTGAGCCTGGGTTGGAGCGGGTCACACCGTACCTGGTCGCGCTATGAGATTGTGAGCCTTGTACTGGCCGGGCTGGCCACGCCGCTGGTACTCTCCGTGCACTCCATCGTCAGCATGGACTTTGCTACGTCCCTGTTGCCGGGCTGGCATACCACGATTTTCCCACCATACTTCGTCGCCGGCGCAATTTATTCCGGCTTTGGCATGGTTCTCACGCTGCTGATCATTACGCGCTACACCATGAATCTGCAGCGCTACATCACGATTCGCCACCTGGACAAGATGGCCAAGGTGACCATGCTGACCGGCATGATCGTGAGCTATGCCTATCTCACGGAGTTTTTCAGCGCGTGGTACGGCGCCAACCTGTATGAGCGCTACCACTTCATCAATCGCGCGACTGGACCTTACGCCTGGTGCTTCTATCTGATGGTGTTTTGTAACGTGATTACACCGCAACTCTTATGGTTCAAAAAAGCGCGGACCAGCGTAGCTTTTCTTTTTGCTGTCTCCATCCTGGTCAACATCGGCATGTGGTTTGAGCGCTTCGTGATCATCGTAGTCTCGCTGCATCGCGCCTTTTTACCTTCCGGATGGGGCATGTTCTATCCCACGATCTTTGATGTTGGCATTCTTATCGGGAGTTTTGGTTTGTTCTTCACCTGTTTTCTTCTGTTCATTCGATTTCTGCCCATGATCGCCATGTGGGAAATCAAAGGCGTAGTCGCCCATGGCGCGCACAAAATGGCCCTCAGCAGTCAGGAGCAGGAGGAACCCGTCAATGCCTGATAAGTTTCTGGTAGCAACATTCACGGATCCAGGGACGCTTCTTGCTGCGGTGCGCGCCGTCCGCGAAAACAGATTTCGGATCTATGACGTCTACGCCCCCTATCCGGTGCACGATCTCGATCATGCTATGGGGATAAAGCGCAGCCGGCTGCCGTGGATCACTTTTGTCGTTGGCGTTCTGGCTCTGAGCTTTGCCCTTACCTTCCAGTTCTACACGTCAGCGCTTGACTGGCCGCTCAACGTCGGCGGCAAGCCGGACAACTCCACTCTGGCTTTTGTGCCTATCTGTTTCGAACTGACCGTGCTTCTTTCTGGACTGGCCACGGTGGCAGCCCTCTTCCTGCGAACGCGCCTCTATCCCGGCAAAAATGCGCCGAAATTTGCCGATGACGTCACGAACGACACGTTTGCTCTGGTCCTGCGCTGGCGCGAGAACGATTTTGATGCTCATCGCGCCCGCCACGTTCTTGAGCAGATTGGCGCCGATCGGATCAGGGAGAGGGAGGCGTAGCCATGAGACGCTCAGCCAACATTCTTACGGCGTTGAGTGTTATCGCGTGCCTCATTGGTTGTGGCGCCACACCGGAGCGGCGCGCCTTCGAGTACATGCCGGATATGGCGCGCGGCCCCGCGTACAAAGCTTACGCTCCAAATTCCATAACGCGGGATGGGCTCACGCTCCAGCAGACGGTTGCTGGAACCATCCCGCGCGGCTCACATCCATTTCACTACGGCCCAGGTGAGGACGAAGCAGACCGGGCTGGCCGGGATTTGCAAAACCCTTACCACGCGTCCCCGCAAACGCTCGAGGAAGGCAAGGCACTTTTCCAAACTTACTGCGCGGTGTGCCACGGAGTGCAGGGCAAGGGCGACGGCCCGATCTCGGGAAAGATTCCTTCTCCGCCTTCCTACCTGTCGGACCGGCTGATGCAGTTTCCTCCCGGGCGCGTCTTCCACGTGATTACCCTTGGAACCGGCAAGATGCCGTCCTATGCGGGCCAGCTTAGCTTCGACGAACGCTGGAAGATCGTCACCTATGTTCACCATGTGCTTCAGGGAATCAACGACGAGCAGCAGATCGCGCACAAGGAGGCCCAATGACCCAGCACGTCTCGATCCCACTTTCCTCGCGGGCTCGCTTTGCAGCGGGATTCCTGGTTGGTTTAGGAGTGATCACGGCAGTTTATGGCATCATGGTTGCGCCGGAACGGACCTGGCCCAATCTTCTGCTCGATGGCTTCTACATGGTGTCTGTGGGCGTCTCAGCCATGTTCTTTCTGGCTACGCAACGCGTCACCGGCGCTCGATGGTCTGCCAGCCTGCGCAGAGTTCCGGAAGCGTATACGGCGGTGCTGCCAGCGGCAATTTTGTTCGTCGCCATAATTTTCTTTGGCCGGCAAGGTTTGTATCCCTGGACGCGTGCGGGCGCAATGGCTGCGGAGCCGGGCTTCGCCGGCAAGCTGCGCTACCTGCAGCCGCAATGGGTGTATGCAAGAGCACTCATCGTGTTTGTTGCGTGGCTGGGCTTCGGCTGGTTGTTTCGCCGCACATCGCGCGCTCAAGACGCCTTTCCCGAACGCAACTTGGTACTGCATCACAAACTCACTGTCTACTCTGTGGTGTTCGTTCCGGTTTTCGCACTGACGCTCACCGTGGCCACCTTCGACTGGCTGCTTTCGACCGATCCGCGCTGGTTCAGCACGATGTATGCGGTTTACGTCTTTGCCGGGACCTGGGTCCAGGGTATCGCCGCGGTTACGCTGGCCGCGGTGATTCTGAAGCAGCGCGGGCCGCTCGAAAACTTCGTAAGCGATCACCAGCTTCATGACCTGGGAAAGATGCTTTTTGCCTTCAGCACCTTCTGGGCTTACATATGGGTTTGCCAGTATCTGCTGATCTGGTATGGGAATATACCGGAAGAGGTCACCCATTATGTTTCCCGCACCAACGGTCCATGGATCTATCTTTTTGCGCTCAACCTGCTGGTGAACTGGGTAATTCCTTTCCTGGTGTTGCTGTCTGTCCGGGCAAAGTGCACGCCCAGGGTACTCAAGACGATTGCCATTCTTTTGCTCTTTGGACATTGGCTGGATTTGTATCTGCTCGTGATGCCGGCCGTGTGGTCGGTGCCGAGAATCGGCGTTCCTGAAATTGCGATTGCCGCCGGATATGCAGCGTTGCTCTTCATGATATTCACGCGCAGTCTCGCCAAGGCGCCGCTGGTGCCGCACAATGACCCGATTCTGGCTTATGAACGCTGGCATGGCCATCCACACGAAGAGCGGGTTGCACCCGTCGCACTTCGCGAGGTCAATCAATGATCAACGGCAACGGACGAGCCCTCAAACTGGCGGCTTTTTTCGCCACCACGCTGGCTACCAGCGCCCTGGTTTATTACCAACCCGATCAGAGCACGCTGAACGACATCCCAAACCGGCTTCCCGAGGCCGCGCCCTATGTGATAGCCGAAGCGCAGGCATATCCGCCACCATACCATGATCATTGGGAACAGGAGGACAGCCCGGGCCAGTGTCAAACCTGTCATCAGAAGATCTTCGATGAATGGAACGGCTCCATGATGTCGAACTCCTGGCGTGATCCCGTGTGGCGCGCCGCCTTTTTTGCCCTTGCCAAAGCCACCTCCGCGCATGGCGAATGCGATACGCCGGAGCCGCCGGATGGCACAGCCAAGGCCGCGCATAACCCTTTTGCCAACAAGGGTGAGTGCTCCTCTACCTTTGATATCGGAACGGGCAAGTACACGGTGTCGCGCCCAGGCTCGCTGCTGGATGCTTTCTGCTCGCGCTGCCACATGCCCACCGACTATGTCGATAACGTTCCGCTGAGGACCGTGGCCCTCGACCCGCGCACACACCTGGAGAATGCTCCCGTCGATCCCAATTTCAATCCCACTTCAGACAATGGCACCGGCATTGCCTTTGCCACGCTGCCCGCGCAGTATCGCAATACCGACTCCGGCAAGAGCGGGATCATCTGCGCCGTTTGCCATTCCTATGCCGAGACGCGCGATACTCCTTTCCATAATTTTGTTCAAAGCACCAGCGCCTATTCACCGGCTATCGGCGTGAAGCCGCGCAATGAATTGCTGGCCAGCACGCAGCAGGACACCTTCAACGTCCCCGATTCCGCGAAGCAGAACCTGGGATACAGCATCGGCGCGGGCGCTTACCGGCTCTCGCCCCATGCCATCGGCACGGCTGAGCGTTTTGGCCCTCTCGCCGCCAACCAGCCGCCCACGGAAAAAGACGCATATACCAGCGGGATCTTCGGACGTGATATCCCTTACCAGAAAATGGCCTATGATCCCGCAAAGCATAAGGGATACCACCAGGCGATGTTCGTGCGCGCGGAAATGTGCGCGGCCTGCCATGACGTGACCAATGCTTTACCCATCAAGAACCCCATTGGCAAGTGGGTGGGTGGCTTCCCTATTGAGCGAACCTATACGGAATGGGCCAACAGCGCCTATGCCGATCGGCCGGGCAACAAGAATTTTGATCCCAGGTTTAAGCGGGATTGCCAGAGCTGCCACATGCAACAGGATTACGGACAGCCAGGCACGGCGCAGACCTTGTATAAAGACGGCTCGCCCCTGCCGCCGCCCATTGACCGCGTCGCCAACGAAGGCGGATCGCCGCATCCTTTCTTCACGCATCATTTTGTTGGCGGCAACGCCTATGTGACCGGACTGATCGGCAAGGATGTTGACAGCAGCGGCAATATCGCGCCATATCCGGAGCTTTCTGCGTTCAGTTTTTCCTCAGCTGACGAGAAGAGCCCCTATTCGCGCGGTTTCTGGACGCATGTTGAGCGCAAAGGCGCGTATTCGCAGCAGGCGCGATTGGCCTGGGACCGGTTGCGGCACGTGCTCAGAATGGATCTTCATGGGCCGGAGATTGCCGCCGCAAATAGTTCCGTACCGCTTTCCATCACCATTGCCAACACCGGCAGCGGCCATAACTTTCCCACGGGATTTCCTGAAGGTCGCACCGCCTGGCTGGCAATTCATGCCTACGACTTGGCCACCGGCAAGGAATTGCCAATCAAGGACAATGTCTGGAATCGCGTATCGATTGGGGTGGGAAACCTTACAACGGAAGACATGGTCGATCCCAACTTTCCCGGATGCAATTGGAATATCCCTGCGGGCTCCGCCGATCCTTATTCCATGCAGTTCAAGGCTGTAGCGTCCCTGGGTGACGGCTGTCCGACTTTGGATCTGCCTTACGCCGCGCCACTGAACCTTGTAACCAACAAAGAGGGTATGCCCATCGACGAAGATGGCAAGGTGCTTGATCGAAACAATTCCACGGCTCTGCCGCACTTCAAAGATAATGATGGAAACGGCGATCTGTTTGACGATTCCTTCCTGCGCGATACGCGCTTCAAGCCCCGGGGGCGGCCGGAATTCGAAAAGCATATCAACCGCTACGAAGTCGTGATCCCGTCCGGTACCAGGGGACCGGTGGCAGTAAGCACGACGGTCTACTACCAATCCGTGGAAGCCGTGGTAGCTCTCCACTTTCTGGGAAATATGGCAGACACAAATCAGAATTTCATTCTTGAGCCTTGCGTGCTCGGCGGTTTGTGCGATGGTCGCAAGCCCTCCACTGAACCGCCCGTGGTTGAGGGAGCCCCACCTGTTCCAATGGCAGTGAGCAACTGGGTGATCTCGATTGACGGCGCACCGCAAGACCGGAATGCGTTGCGAGTAGCCACCTATCCGCTGCATGGCGCAAGCGCGGCATACCAGGACACGGTGGTCAAAGCCTTTTTCTCAGCTCCTGTTCGCGGCATAGACAATCGCAACTTTGTTCTGATCGATTCGCGTGGCGCGCAGGTGCCGGCACGGATAGATCAAATCGGAGATGGAACATGGGGGCTGTTTCCTGACTCCGTGGTGCTGAAACCAGGCAAAACCTATACAGCAAGATTGAAGGCCGGGATCTGCGATCTATCCGGCAACTGTATTCAGCAAGACACCGTCTGGAAGTTCACTGTAAGCAAAGAACCGAGCCAGGCGTTTGGCGATACGAGTATTCCTGCGGGATTTAAACTGCCTGAATCCCGTTCTGGAGTGCCAGCCGATACCGCAAAGGCTCACGGAGACAGCCCGCGCTCTACAGAGCGGAACCCATCCACCACGGGCAAATAGGAGCTGGACCGGCCCTCCTTCGCACGCGAAAAACTTCTCGGGCGTCTTATGCCACGCTGCCGAATGACTCAACCTCAACTTCAACTTGGGGTGGTTCGCTGACCATTTCGCTGACCACGACGGACACTCGGCGCTGCTCTTTTGCGAATACGTTGTACCCAGCCGCCATCAGGCCCCCGGCGATAAAGCCGAACGCCGCAGTGATCGCGGGAGCCGCCACGGCAAAAAGCATGATCCTATCGATATACAAGTTGGCAGGAGCGGATGAACACAGGATGATGGCCAGGATCGGGACCACCACAATCGCAACCGCTCCGTGGAGGGCTGCGCACGTCAGAGCTACAACGTATACGCTGATCGGTTGGGGTTTTGACATTGCCATTGCTTTTCCTTCGCTGTTAGGTAAACTCAAAAGTCGCCAAGCGAGTTAAGACTCGCTCTGCATGCAAATAAAATGGCCCAGAGAGTGCTTTCCTCTCTGGGCCAAATCTTTCGTCAGTGCTAAAGAACTGCTTTAGCAACGAAAATCAGGGCCTTGCAACCGACCGGCGTCCCCGGTCGCGCGTGATCACTCAGGGACCGCGATAGGTCTTCTTGGCCACGGCCTCAACGCAAATAATTTCGCCAGCACGGAACTGGATGGTGATTGAGCCTGGACACTTGCGCGTCTTCATAAAATCGGCCAGGGCGACGAACAATTCTTTGGGAATGGGTAATTGTTTCCCGCTCGGCGACGTAGCAACATAGAGGCCTTCCGGGGCCGTCCACGATCGGTCTTCGTCTCCGGAATCTTTGGCCTGGATTGCAATGTGGTCGCGGGCGGAACCACTGGGGGTGGAGAGCTGGACAGCTCTGCCAAGAAAAACTCTGGAATCGGACATACGGGCGCTCCTTCGCTGTTTGCTTCCGGTCCCGCGCCGACCAAAAGCATCAATCAGAATTGTCTGTAACGGTTAGAGATTGGAGAGGCAACATCGGAGTGCGTCACGATCCGGGTAGCGACGCCACAGCATGATCTTTGTTATAGGCGTCGATGATAGCGCTCGCGTGGCTGCGAACGGCAGACGACTACCAGGTAAATCTGGCGTCAAGGGGGTCCGTCTCATTTTTCTGGCTCCTTGGTGTTTAGCCCATCGGGCGATTCGACGATCCTACTTTCAGTCCGGAAAAAGCATGTTAAAAAACAATGGCTCAGAGAGTATCTTCTCTCTGAGCCAAATTTTCTTGTCTGCTCCGGGAGTTCCGGGAACCGAAATCAGGGCTCGTCGCTTCTAGCTTATGCAATTCTAACCCGCCAACATCAAAAGCACCTGCATGAAAAACTTGTCCCAACTTACCTATAGGTCTTTTTGATCACCGCTTCAAGTCCTGCGATTCCCCCATTTCTGAACTGAATCACTACCGAACCTGTTGGTTTTTTGCCGGCTGTAAAATCCCACAAAAGGCCGAACAATTCTTTTGGTATTTCAATCTGATTGCCGTCCGGTGCGATGACCACATATTGTTGCGGACTGTGCTGGAACGAAACTACTGTAGGCACTTGTGCCTCCGTGTTGTTTGGAACGCATTCTTTCTTCTCTGGAACTCATCCAGATTTTGCAGCAAGAACGACCAAATCGCTAGCTTGGAACTGCAGCCATCAGCCGCACTTTCTACCCTTAGGATTAAGCTGAACGAGCGCTCTACACGCCCCGGATCAGGAGTTCGCAACAAATTATCCCATAGGAAAACTACTAGTTCGCAACAAATTATCCCACAGGAAAACTGTAGTTCGCAACAAATTATCCCATAGGAAAACTACAAAATTAAGCTTTTTATAAGTCTTTTCCGAATTTCGGAAAATCAGACGATTCCGGTCTTTTTGCAATCAAATTAACCACTTAGCGAGGGGGCAACCGTTTGGGCAGATCCAGGCCTCGTCGGTGGCCGAGATAAATGTGTACTCGTGAGCCCTGAACGTTATCGTATTCGAGCAGATTACGCTGGCTCGGTTTCTGGTTCAACGTCCGAAGTGATGACAATGTGCGAGGCGGGATGCTGTTCGGCCAGAGCCATGACCTCAGAGATCGCCAAGGCTTCGTAGACCTCATGGCCTTGAACAGAGAGTTCGTCAGCCAGTGTATTCGGTACTTGGGCAGCGAACAGGAAGAGTCATATCGGCCCGGCTCTATAATTTTACCGTTCAATGGTCCTGAAACAATATTTCTCGCCTTCTCAATAGCTTAGCGAATAATGGGCAAAATCCTATTGACAAGCTGGACAACCCGCATCTGCCGATCGCCTTCTCTTCATTGATCCCATGATAACATTGCAGGCGCTCAACGGTTGTCCTTGCAGCAGCGGCAACTGCATACGCCAATTGGGTTTTCCCGCTTCCTGCGGGACCCTCCACGATTACGGGTTTATGCAGTTGGCTGGCGAGATACACAACTATCGAGGTCACTGCATCCGCGATATAACCGCTTGCGCGGAGACCTTGATCAAGTTTTTCAACCGATGAAAACATGTAGCTCTTGATCCGAGACATTTTTCATGCCTCGCGCAAGGGAAACTAATCCCGAACGAAGTTTCGGTCAAATCAGCCGATAAACTCCGCGTTTGGCCTCGGTAAGGCACGCTCAGATTCCGGCGAAGCCCATCGTTTTCTGGCAATAGAGATGCCGATTTGCCCGAAATTCAAAATCCGTTTACGCTGCGCGGAAATGCGGAGCGGAGATATCAAATGAAACCAGCCGAAAGTGAAATCCTGCAGTTCCGCCGGACTTCTCCTGGCTTTTCAGCATCAATTTCAATCGAGCCTTTCATTAATGCAAAGCAGGCGTCCGAACTGCTGCACTTGAGCGCCAAGACACTACTGAGATTCGCTCGACAGGGGATTGTCCCAGCCCATCCCTTAACCGGAAAGACCCGCAGACAAAGACCCGCAGACAATGGCGCTTCTTGGAATCGGAGCTTTACGCCTGGGCCCACGAGCGAGTAAATTTGGTGACGAGCGACCCGTGCCTAAATTCAAGGAGAAAATGAATGCAGGCACGATATCAGAACGGCTGTCTGACCACGATCACTCGTAAAGATGGGATCAAACGTTGGCAGTTGCGTTGGCGAGCAAGGAACCCAAACGGTAGCTTGCGACCTTCGAAGAAAACGATTGGCCCCGTCAGCGAATATCCGCTTAAAAGCAAGAAGCTGCAGGATGTGCTGCTGAACCTGCGGATGACGATCAACACTCAAGCCTCAACCAGACAAAGTCCTATCACGATGAAAGCTCTGGTTGAGCACTACAAGGAAACCGAGCTAGCCGAACCTGAAGATGAGGAATCAGGCAAAGCTCACTCTACGCGCAGCAGGCTGAAATATCTCCTCGATCGCTGGGTGATACCGCGCTGGGGCACTGAGGATATCGGAGCCATCGCGACTGTGGCCGTGGAGAACTGGCTTAAGACACTAACCCGAGCAAAGAAGAAAATAAAGCAGAGCCGGAAAGCAGTTGATTCGCCACAGCGTTTGGCCCGCGGTACGCGAGCGAAAATCAGGAATGCGATGAGCGCTGTTTACAACCATGGCATCCGTTGGCAGTTCGTCGACCGGAACCCGATCACGGGACCGGTGAAAGGGTCGGGGGTACGTGTGAGGGCAAAGCGCATGTCAACTCCGGATATCCTCACGGTTGGCGAAATGCAGAAGCTGATCGGTGCAGTCCGCCTGCGGGAACGCGTTCTGCTTTTTCTCGACATGGTGACTGGATTGCGCCGCGGCGAATTGGCAGGTTTGAAGTGGGAAGACGTGGATTTTCTAAACTTGCAAATCAATGTAACTCGATCTGTTGTCGACCAGCACGTCGGAAGATGCAAGACCGAGGTTTCCCAGAAACCGGTCCCCGTGGATGAGTACATCGCCGCTGATCTCGTGGAGTGGTACCGGCAAACGCCGTACCACGCTCCTAAAGATTGGGTCTTCGCGACCGACAGCAACCGCGCCGGCGCGAAGCGTGGCAAACAACCGCTCTGGTTGTGCAAGGTCATGGGCTATCACGTCCAGCCCATGGCAAGAAAGCTGGGCATCACGAAACGCATCGGCTGGCACACCTTCCGGCTCACCTATTCCAGCATTCTCCAAGATAACGGGGAAGATGTGAAAGTGGTGCAGGAGTTGTTGCGTCATGCCTCAACCAAAGTGATATTGGATGTTTATGCGCAGGCGCTGACGCCAACGAAGCGAGCGGCGCAGCGCAAAGTCGTCCAGATGATCCGGGGAGAATCTCAGTGTACCGCTAGTGTACCGCGGGAAATTGGGGTGTCCGTCTAAGTGGTTGATTAGCTTTGGCGTCCCCGACGGGATTTGAACCCGTGTTACCGCCGTGAAAGGGCGATGTCCTAGGCCGGGCTAGACGACGGGGACGCGTGCAGGCGGGAGCGAATCATCCGCATTTGAATCCAGCGCAGCTAACATCAGATCAACCTCTTGCTGCAAATGCGGTTGATTTTTGACCTGACGCCAACCTGCTGAACTGCCATTTGATAGTAGCAGCGGCAGAAAGCTTGTGTCAAAACGCGGACAGCGCAAAAGCATGCGGCTGTTCGTCGTACTTCCGGCAGTGAGCGAGTGGCCTTAGCCCACGCCCGCACTGCTCGACGACCCGCCATGAAGAATTGAAAATTGATAAAGTAGTGTAATGAGCTTCAGTCAAGCAAATTGTGAAGGACAAGCGGCGTGAATTCGCGGACGGCAGTTGTTCTGGGCGCCACGGGACTGGTTGGAGGTTTTTGCCTGCGCGCTTTGGTGGACGATCCGGATTACACGCGGGTACTCACATTCGGACGCAGGGAGCTGCCATCATTTACCCGTGCCAAAGTCGCACAGCGCGTGGCAGACCTGGCGACTCTTTCCGCAGAAGATTTTCAAGGCGCCCAGGACGTGTTTTGCGCGCTTGGCACCACGATTCGAAAAGCCGGATCACAGGAAGCGTTCCGCCACGTTGATATGGAATTACCGTTGCGGGCTGCCGAACAAGCGGTCCGGGCGGGTGCGGAACAGTTTGTTGTGGTGTCGTCAGTGGGCGCTGACCCGGCAAGCAAGAATTTCTATCTCCGCACCAAAGGCGAGATGGAACAGGAACTGGCCAAACTGCCCTTCAAGGCGCTGCACATTTTGCGTCCGAGCCTGCTGATTGGCAAGCGCACAGAATTCAGGTTGGGTGAGGCCATTGGGATGAAGATTGCTCCCGTGCTGGACCTGCTCACGTTTGGGCCGCTTCGAAAATACCATTCCATGCAGGCTGAAATTGCTGGGAAAGCTATGGCGGCAGCCGCCAAATCCGGAAAGACTGGAACACTGATCTATGAGTTCGATCCAATCGTAACTCTGGCCGCATAAAACCTCCGCCCCAACAGTGCTGGCATGGATAAAAAAACTCAGGCGCTAATCAATAAGATCCGTTCCAATTACGATGCGCTGGCACAGGCGTATGCGCGGGAGGTCGCTGGAGAGCTGGACCACCGGCCATTGGAACGCGACCTGCTACAAAGATTTGCCAAAGAGTGCGGCGGGCTTGTTTGCGATCTTGGCTGTGGCCCCGGGCATGTGGCGCGTTACGTGAGTGATTTCAATCCTCGCGTGTTCGGACTGGATCTATCGGCTGGCATATTGCAAGAAGCCCGCGCCAGGCATCCTGAAATTATCTTTGTTGCGGGGAATATACTGGAGCTTCCACTGGCAGCGGGAAAACTGGCTGGGATCATCGCGTCCTACTCAATTATTCATTTTGATCAGCAGCAGGTATCACAAGCATTTCAGGAGATGTACAGGGCACTAAGACCCGGAGGCCACTTATTGATCGGGGTCCACCTTGGCAGAGAAGTGGTACACGCCGACGAGTTGTGGGGCGTTCCCGTCGATTTTGACGCCGTATTCTTTGATCTGAAGGAACTTGGTGGCAAACTGGAATCATTTGGGTTCAAAATTTGTGAAACGGTGCAACGCGGACCTATTCCTGAAGTGGAGTACCAGAGTACGCGCGGATATATTTGGGCGGAGCGTCACTGTTCTTGACGACACCTGATAGCAAGATTAGGCTTCTCTGCGCCACTACCTGGAGGGA
>DASXIL010000626.1:0-3621 GCA_036497985.1 Candidatus Angelobacter sp.
CACACGGCGCGCTCAGCTATGCAAAACCTGGCAAAGCTGAGCGCATTTTTTGCGGACACACGCACGCGGCGCTCTCTCGTGAGCGGGACGGCGTTGAGTATTACAACTCTGGCGGTTGGGTATATCAACGATGTACTTACATCGCCATCGGTCCGGAAGGAGTTGCTATCCATGAATACGTTTCCGAATTTGACAATCGTGATTCCAGCCAAGAACGAATCGCGGCTTTTGCCGACACTCCTGGCGTCTCTGTGCCGGCAGGACTATGGGCTGATGAAATCTACGAAGGTGTTCCTGGCTGATGCCGGTTCAACCGACGGCACACAGGGGCTGGCCATGTCTTTTGCAGGCCGGCTCAACATTGAGGTGATTCCCGGTGGACTGCCCTCGGTAGGACGGAATGCTGGGGCACGTCGAGCCAGCACGCCCTACGTCCTCTTTATTGACGCTGACATGGAACTGAAAGACTCGACACTGCTGAGGCGTGCCATGGAACTGGCCGAGCGGCGCAAATTGCACTGCGTCACAACGAATATCTGGTGCTCACAAGGCTCCACTCGCGATCAGGTCCTTTACTTTGCCAACAACATCGCGCAATACGGATCGTTCCTAGTGAAGCCGTTCAGCACCGGAATGTTCATGCTCTTCGAAAAAGCAACCTTCGAGCGGCTTGGAGGTTTTCATGAACAGGCGCTATACGCCGAAGACTATCTTCTAAGCAAGAAGGTACAGAGCCGCAAATTTGGAATCGTAAGCGGCTGTATTCATACAACAAACCGGCGGTTCCGCAGTATGGGACATTTAAAAATCGTAAGCATGTTTCTGAAGACCATGCTGAACTCCTGGAACGACAATTATTTCTTGCATGATCACGGATACTGGCGGCAGAAGGTCTAGAATCCAATTTGAGAATGGATAACGGATCCCCCAGCAAAACTTTCTCTTTCCCCGCTGATTTTGTCTGGGGTGTAGCTACGTCTTCCCATCAGGTAGAAGGTGGAAACTTAAATAATCAGTGGGCCACGTGGGAAGACCGAGGCCGAATTAAATCAAAAGATTGCGCCGGCTTTGCCTGTGACTGGTGGCGTAATGCGGAAAAAGACTTTGATTTGGCGAGATCGCTGGGCGTGAACGCGCTAAGGCTCTCCGTGGAGTGGAGCCGCATTGAACCAAATGAAGGCCAATGGAACGAGTCTGCTCTGGCAAGATATCGGCAGATGCTTAAGGCGCTACGTGAGCGGGGTATACGGCCATTTGTCACACTGCACCATTTCACCAATCCGCAATGGTTCGAAGCGAAGGGGGCGTTTGCTAATCCTCAGTCGGTGGGCCTTTTTCAGCGCTTCACGCAACGAGTGATAGGCGCACTCGGCGACCTCTGCCAGGATTGGACAACATTCAACGAGCCGAACGTTTACGTCTCGCTCGGGTATTTTCTGGGTGAATTTCCTCCGGGTAAAAAAGGGCGTGTCGTTGAGGCAGCACAGGTCACCAGGAACCTTTGTCTTGCGCATGCAGCCGCCTATCGCACCATTCACTCCCTGCAAAAGGACGCCAACGTCGGCTGGGCGCAGCACTACGTGGTGTTCAAGCCGCGCAGGCCGGAGTCGGCCAAGGATCGCTGGTTGTGTGGATTCATTCAGCGGCGTTTCAATAACAACTTTGCCGAGAGCATCCAAAGCGGGCGAGCGCCATTTCCACTAAATAAATTCGGGCAAACGCTGCCTGAAATCAAAGGCACCTGTGACTATGTTGGGATCAATTACTACAGCAGACTACGCGTAGGCTTTGAACCTCGAAGTCCCAAAACCCTCTTCGTTCAGATCTCAGTTCCTCCCCACAAGCCCCAGGGTGACTCCGGCATTGAAGTTCCTTATGGCGAAGTTTATCCGGAAGGTTTGCGGCAGGCGGTGGAGCATTTCGCCAGTTTCAAGAAGCCGATTTATATTCTTGAAAACGGAGTACCTGATCGCGAGGACCGCATACGTCCATGGGCGATCGAATCGATCGTGGGACAAATGCGCACGCTTCTGGCGGAAGGCATCAACTTACGGGGCTATTTTCATTGGACCCTGGCGGACAACTTTGAATGGAATGAAGGTTGGCACTTGCGCTTTGGACTATACGAACTCGATCCGGCAACGCAGATCAGAAAACCGCGCTCCAGCGCACACGTCTACGAACGAATGATCAAGCAGAGCAGCGGCAAGAATCGCATCGTTGGGCATTTCAACTCGGAAACACAAGGTTCAATCCAGAACGGATCTCATCTTGCTTTGAAGGAAATAGACGCGCCGTCGCGCACAATCGTGACTGAGAACGAAGGCACGTTTGAAAAGTAGGGCCACTCACTCCAAATGGGGCACACGTTCAATCGGCATGGATTCGCCACTTGGGAGTGAACGTCAACTGTAACTGGCCAGTCACGTTGTGCTCCGCCGTGGGCTTGAGAGCGGGAATAAGCCAGCGCTCATATTGTACAAACGCATCCAGATGTAGATTGGAGCGAACTTTCCACAGCAAGTGCGTGCTGGCATCACTCTGTGTTCCTCCGCCGGGCAGGAACGATGAACTGGCTTTAACATCGCGATAGCTTAGCTGGATGCTTGTCTCGGCGGATAAATGATACGTGCTCCAGCCCTGATAACTGCGCCCATCACGCCCTGTGGCATTCCCGAACAAGACTCCCTTGTTTGTATTTGCATCATGATATTCGACGCTGTAGTACAGGAATGTACCGCCATGATCCACGCCCATGAGTTGGGTCGATGCAGACTCAATACGAAGATCGAGCCGGGAGATTCCGGGGAAATGCGAAAGATACAACCCTGGATTGATGGCGCTTCTACGCGGGCTGGCCAGCGGAGAAGGATCGTCGTCGCTATAGAAATCGCTGTATAAGCTCAACCAGTTTCTGAGTCCGGGAATCCGGTACGAAAAGTCGAATCCCGATTTACGGTCTCCGGGATCATTGGGATCTGTTGCTTTAAGGCCGCTGTCGCCAAATGATCCGAAGTTTCTTCTCAATGCTTCTAGGGTAAAAGGATGGCCAACTCCAGCCCAGATTGAAGCGCGAGTGAATCCAAGCTCAAGGTTTTGCGTAGGATGAAAACTGATTTTTTGGAGGTTGAAGAAAGGCCTTGCTGGAAACTGGTGGCCTGATAGCTTTGCAAACTGAAACTCAGTCTTGATCTGGCCGAGATAACGAAAAATCCAGGGTAGCTGAATCGGAGTAGTTTGCGTCAAATGCAGGCCATACATTGGATCGGCATTGTCACTTAGCATCAAGGCGCCGCTTTCGCCCGGCCCCAGCCACATGCTTTCCTTGCCAAAGGAAACCGCGAATTTGCCCAGTTGAACACCGGCATACATATCGAGTGGATAAAAGCGGTCAATGCTCGAGACTGGAGACGGCGGCAAGACCGGATTCTGGTCCAGGGATGCAATCACAGCGCTTTGCGCAGCGGTTAATGGCCCGCGTCCGGGAGCGTGCTGGTATTCGCCACGGGCATAGAAGAAAAACCTTCCGGCCACGGCGCTGCCGGAAGCACCTGTGATAACGCTGTTGCCCTGATCGTAAGGCCGTCCAAAATCATTCAAGATGGTTTGCCCAAAATGGTA
>DASXIL010000627.1:0-4639 GCA_036497985.1 Candidatus Angelobacter sp.
CTGTCTTCGCAATGGCGAATACAGGCAGGAAATCACAGGTAAAAATCTGGCGGGATTGTTTGAAATGGTAGGCCCGAATGGACTCGAACCATCGACCTCTTCCGTGTCAAGGAAGCGCTCTAACCAACTGAGCTACGGGCCTAGAGATACAGGATGGCGTCCTTTATTCTAACATCCCTTGCATGAGAGTTCCGCCAAATGCTCCCAAAAAACGCCGCTCTCACACATTGAGAAAAGCTTGATAGACTGGCCACGGTATGAAGAGCCTTCTTGTCATTGGCGACTCGATAGTCTGGGGCCAGGGTCTGGCACATGAGCACAAGACCGCCGCCATTCTGGCGAAACATTTAAGGGCTGAAATGCATATGCTGGCCCATTCCGGGGCCAAAATTGGCATCCGTGACTCATATACCGTCACCATGCCATCGGCTGAAGTCCCCTGCTTTTTCCCCACGATCCTGCAACAACTTCAGGAGTTCGACGGCGATCCTGCGAGCGTGCGCTGGGTGCTGATGAATGGCGGCATCAATGATGTGGAGATCCAGCGGGTTTTCAATCCCATGATCCCGCAGTACGAGCTTGAGTTGCACATACGCAATTATTGCGGACGAGACCTACTGGCAATCCTGCAACAGGCGACCCAGAAATTCCCGAATGCCCGGACTCTGCTTCTTGGATACTATCCGGCGCTGAGCCACCAGAGCCGCGCTGAAGGCGTGGAAAGCCTGTATTCTCTGGTGCACGGAGTAAGGTTTGCGCCGCTTTTTCATGCCGATCTATTTCGCAATCAAGTGGTAGAGCATTGCCTGCGTTTCTGGAAGCTTTCAACCGGACTCTTACGGAGCGCCGTGGAGCACGTGAACCGCGAAGCAGGTTCGCAGCGGGCAGTCTTTGTCGATTCCGGTTTCGATGAAGCGAACGCGGCGCATGCGCCGGAGTCATTATTGTGGGAGTGCGAGTCGAACGATCCCGCCAGAGCGCAGGACGAAGCGGTGGCGGAGCGGCGCATGGCGTATGAGCTGGTTGGCGCGGGCGACTTACAGAAGAACCAGGTATTGCTTTCAGCTGTGGGGCACCCAAATATCGCCGGAGCGGCGAAAATGGCAGAGCAGTGCATAAAGGCCATTGCGGCGTGCTCGGTACCAGCAGTCGGTTAGCCGTGTGGCTGTTCTTGTGCTTTCAGCGCCGGACGAAATCTCCCGCCAAGCCCATAAAGAGCGGGCCGTCCTGTTTTTGGACTTCATACTGCACGATTGTTCCGCAGGCCCAGCCGTCGAGGACGACTCCGTCGCCCCGGCGGTGCCGAACTTTGTCTCCGATGGCGAGCTTGAAGACCTCGCGGTCATTGGATTTGCTGAGTATCTTCTCACCGCCCAGAAATGTCTGTTTGAACGGGCCCACGCCAAGACCTGCAGGATCGCGCCGTCTTCAGAATAGGCGAAATGCGGCATTTGTCTGGGCATGAAGCTGTACGCACCCACGGTCAGTGGACGAAGCTTGGTGCGGTCAAAGGTCTCTCCATGGGCTAACTCCCATTTGTCCTGAACAATGATGACGTGCTCGTCTTCGGGATGGAAATGGGGCGGAACAATCATCCCCGGTAGCTCACGGATATGGATTACATAAATGGCCCCGGGCTTGTGCGGATCGCCCGAAACCACTTCACCATCAATCCCCATCGGCCCAAGATCCACAATGAAGGGATGTGTCTGGCTCCGGTCATCGCGTTCACGGCCTGAGGTGGGCGCAAGCAACACCAGGGCAACCAATACAAGATGCGCCAGATGATGTCTCATTCGTCACCTGCTGGAGAAATGATTCCTCGTGCGGAAGCACTCTAACACAACCCTTGGCCGGTTAACGCTTTGGCCTGCCTCGTGATAATCTTAGGTGCTATTCTTCATGCAATCCACCTAAGCCGCTGGCGCGCCGAAGGACCGAAGAAACAATGAATGCCGGACAACTGGTCCTGGTTACGCTGCAAAATCCGCGAGAGAAATTCTGGGGCATGCTGTTGGCGTTGACGCCCGCAGGGGCCAGTTTGCGCGGCGTAGATTTGCAGTCATTTGATGACTTTATCCAGATGGTGAAGGCAGGCGAAGCAATGTCGGCGAATACCGTGTTCTTCCCGATGCATCGCGTACAGAGGATGGAAGTGGATGCTCGAAACGGCGGATTGCCGTCTTTGTCCGACCAGTTCATGGCGAAGACCGGATTTGACGTGACTAAATTCTTTCAGGACCCGCAGTGATGCTTCGCCAACTGAAGTCCGCGCCTAATTTGCTTACGCTGCTGCGGCTGATCTTTGTACCGTTCGTGGTTGTGGCCATCCAGCAACAGAAATACGCCTGGGCGCTGGGAATATTTGTGGTGGCGGGAATCACTGACCTTCTGGACGGCCTGCTGGCACGCATCTTGAAACAGAAGACCACGCTGGGGCAATATCTGGATCCGATTGCCGACAAGCTTCTGCTGAGCACCATGTTTCTGATGCTCTCAATTTCGCACCATATCATTCCCTGGCCGTATACGATCCTGGTTTTCAGCCGCGACATCATCATCCTGATTGTCTGTACTTTGCTCTACGCCACGGGAACAATGAAAGTCTTTCGTCCCACATGGTTTGGCAAAGCCAACACCGCGGTGCAAATCCTTAGCGTGCCCCTGGCCCTGATTTATGAGATCACCCGCGCGGACTGGGCGCACCTGGGAAAACGTTGGAGCCTTTATGCCACGGTAGCTCTCACCACAGTCTCCGGCGTCCACTATGTGCTGCGCCTGGCGCTGGATCTGCGCTCTGCGGGGAACAAGGCGGAGAGCAATGAATCCGCCAGCAATAAGCCAGCCAGCAGCTCGTAAATCCCCTTCTTTTGCGCCAACGGACAATACACCAACGGTTCGCCTCAGGCTGCCTAAAGCTCTGATTTTCCGTGCTATTATCGGCCCCATCCCCCACCATATCCCAAGCCACTGAGCAACTTGCGCGATGGAAACACTGCACCAATTAGGACGGTATGAGATCGTCGCCGAGCTTGGACGTGGCGCGATGGGCGCCGTGTTTCGCGCGCGCGATCCTAAGATCGATCGCACGGTTGCCATCAAGACGATCGCGGTTCCGGCTTCCTCCAGGCATGACGCCGAGCATTACCGGCAGCGCTTTTTCCGCGAAGCACAGGCTGCGGGCCGGTTGTCACATCCCGGAATTGTCACCATCTACGATGTGGGAGAAGATGAGGCGTCGCACACGCCGTTCATTGTGATGGAGTGTGTTGAAGGCGATTCACTGGACCGCGTGGTTGCGGCGACATCGACAGCGAAGTTGCCACATGAGATCGCGTTAAAACTGCTGCGGCAGATTGCTGAGGCCCTGGATTATGCGCACCGGCAGGGAATTGTTCATCGTGACATCAAGCCGGCCAACATCATGGTTACGGCTGAGGGTCAGCCAAAGATAGCCGACTTTGGCATTGCCAAGCTAGCGATGGCGGATACCACTCTGCCCGGCCATGTGGTGGGCACGCCTGCGTATATGTCTCCGGAGCAGCTCAATGGCAAAGTCGTGGATGGGCGCTCTGATCTTTTCTCCCTGGGAGTGATTGCTTATTGGCTACTGACCGGAATGAAACCGTTTGATGGCGACACGCTTACAGAGATTTGCGTGCAGGTGGTCACCAAGGACCCGGCGCCGCCCAGCGAGATCGCGGCGGGTCTTAATATCGACTTTGATTATGTGTTGAGCCGCGCGCTGGCTAAAGATCCTGTGATGCGCTATCAAAGCGGCAACGAAATTGCCGCAGACCTGGACGATCTGGCCAGAGGCAGCAAACCGAGGTCAATAGTTCAGTCGGCGAAGACCCAGGTAGCCCCGCAGATTGGCGGGACGACGCCGTTGCAAGGGAATGCGGCAATCGGAGTAGCAACTGCGAGCGCTGCGCATGTGATGGCAGAAAAAAGCACGCATAGCAGAAGGAAGTTCCTGATCTATCTGACGGCTGCGGCGTTTCTCTTGCTGGCAGTCGCCGGTCTTTTGGCTGTGAGCTTTGGCCGTTCCAAGCCGGCAACATTGCAGATTATTGGGCAGTATCCATTTCACCGCGGCGAGATCTACATATGGGTGGACGGCGACCTGCGTTACCACGATGAGCTTCATGCTGCAGCACGTTCCCGGGCAAGGTCTTCACATAATTCTGCTGCGGATGAAAGTCTTGGTATCACGCTGCCCGTAACCGCGGGCCGGCATACTGTACGCATACAGGTGGATGCCGAAGGGCAAATCTACGATCATGACACCGCCATCCCAGGCTACTTCCGGGCTTATAGCCAGAAGACGCTGATGGTGGATTTTGCCAGCCGAAATCTTGCCTTGCGATGCGATTGAGGTTTACCACTCGTCGGGAAAAGCCACGCGCGAGCTAGGCAATCGTAAACGCATCTCTGAACAACTCAATATCCGGCGCAAGCCCCGGTTCAAAATAAACGCTCACAATGTCAAAGCGGAATGGCGCATCTTTCTTGACCTTGCGCAGGAACTCACGGGCCACGTGGGAGAGATCGCGCTGTTTCTCCGCATCCACAGCGGCTTCTGCCGGCATGATGTTGCGGGTGGTGCGGGTCTTCACTTCGATAAAGCAGAGCATCG